>CAMYWC010000087.1:0-4127 GCA_947302545.1 uncultured Clostridia bacterium
GAGCGCGAGGTCCGGGCAAAGTTCTACGGTCTGGAGTTTGATATTCTCACCTGCGTGCCTGCGACGCGTGCGAGCCTCGCCGAGCGCGGCTACAACCAGAGCCGGCTCATAGCGGAGCAGATGCGTCTCGGCTGCGAGCGCGACTGCGAGCTGCTCCGAAAGAGCAGGGACACGCAGGTCCAGCATCTGCTGGACGCGGAGCACAGGCAGAAGAATATTGAGAGCGCCTACAGTCTGAACAGAGGCCGGTCCGTCGTCGGTAAACGCATCCTGCTGGTGGATGACATTCTGACGACCGGCGCCACCTGTAAGGCCTGTGCCCGCGTGCTCCTGTTTTCCGGCGCGAAGTCAGTCCACATTGCCTGTGCCACGCTGACTCCGCGCAAATAAAAGGTATTTATTTTATAAATGAATGATAGTATAATGAAGTTTACGCGAAAGAAAGTACAGACTTCAGTCTAGTTTTCTTCAGAGGTGTAAAATGCTGGGAATCAATATCGGAATTGATCTCGGTACCACTTCGCTGATTGCCTGTGTGGAGGGCAAGGGAGTAGTTGTCTCCGAACCTTCCATAGTCGCCTACAGGAAGACCACGGGCAAGATAATGGCCATCGGAAGGCCCGCGCTTAAAATGCTGGGAAGGGAGCCCGACTCGGTCAGCGTTGTCCGTCCGATGAAGGATGGAGTGGTATCCGACTTCACCGTAACCGAGCACATGCTCCGTTACTACATCAAACAGATCTGCGGAAACAGAATCTTCAAACCGAATATCATAATCAGTATGCCCGGTTCGGTGACGAACCTTGAAAAGCGTACAATCCTCGATGTCATCACCGCGAGCGGCGCAGGCAGGGCCTGCCTCATGGAGGAGCCCCTGGCGGCGGCCATCGGTGCGGGCATTGACATAGACCATCCGAGCGGCGTCATGATCGTCGACCTCGGCGGAGGTACGACGGATATCGCCGTAATCACCATGGGCACGATGGCCGTGGCCTCCAGCGTGAAGGTCGCCGGCAACGCTCTCAATGAGGACATTGTCCGCTACTGCCGCCGTGAGCGCGACATCATAATCGGCGAACAGACGGCGGAGGAGATAAAGAAACAGGTAGGATGCGCATTCCTGCGTCGCGAGGAGACGGCTGCATTCGCGCGCGGAAAGGACTACTTCACCGGTATGCCTTTAGACTTCGAGATAACCTCCAACGAGGTCTACCTCGCGATGAGGGAACACATCAAGATGATTCTTGAGGCTGTAAGGGATGTCTTTGAACGTACTCCGCCCGAACTTGTCGCTGACCTCATAGAAGAGGGCATTATTCTGACGGGCGGCACGGCCCAGCTCTTCAGCATTGACCAGGCGATAAGCAAGCTTACGAAGATTAACACAAGGGTTGCCGACGACCCCTTAAACTGTGTTATAAAAGGCATAGAAAAGGTGCTCGGCGATAAATTCTTCCTGGAGGAGAACGGCTATCTGTTCAAGTCCAGACAGGATATCACCGGCGGAATAGAAGAGGACAAGGAGGTTTACTGATTTGGAGAATTACACTGAATTCGACGCGCTCGATGAGGGCATAATCCCGGGCGGACTTCGCAGTAAGGATGAGATAAAGGTCCTTGTCTGCTATCTTCTCAAGAACATAGACGGCGGTCTCACAAGGGAGCAGATAGGCAGCATAATGCAGGAACGCGGCATAGCCAATTATTTCGAGGCCATGGATGCCGTTTCCGATCTTCTCTCAAACGGCAGCGTGACCGGTGACCTTGTCGATGACAAGGAATATCTCCACGTGACCGAGTCCGGCAAGGAGGCCGTATCTCTCGTTGAGAAGGACCTCCCCAAGACGGTGCGTGAAAATGCCATCCGCTCCGCCATACATCTTATTACCCTTGAACGCAACGCGAAGGAAAACGAGGTAAAGATTGAGCCCGCACAGGACGGCTATACTGTCACTTTTACCATGAAGGCAGGGGAGTCCACCCTTATGGAACTCTCTATCTTCTCCGGCGACCGTGATCTCGCCGAAAAGGTGAAGGACAATTTCCTTGAGGACCCGGCAAAGGTGTATTCGAGCATTCTTGCCGGACTCATGATAGAATAAACGGCTATGAAAAAGTCAAATACTACGAAGAGCAAAATCGTTGCCGCTGCCTGGAAACTCTTCTATGAGCAGGGCTACGAAGATACGACAGTTGACGAGATAATCGCCGAGTCGAAGACTTCCAAAGGCTCCTTCTACCACTACTTCAAGTCAAAAGATGAACTTATGGGATCCCTCTCATATCTCTTTGACGAGAAGTACGAGGAGATCTCCCCTGAGGTCCGGACAATAAAGAACTCCTTTGACAGGCTCCTCTTTATGAATTCCGCCCTTTTTGGAATGATAGAGGACTCCGTCTCACTTGACCTCCTCGGCAGACTCTATTCCTCCCAGCTCGTGACCAAAGGCGAAAAGCAGCTTCTCGACTACAACCGCATGTACTATAAACTTCTCCGTGAGGTTGTGTCTGACGGTCAGAAGGCGGGGGAGATAAGAGCGGATCTCTCGACAAACGACATAGTGAAGACCTATGCTCTTTTGGAGCGCGGCCTGCTCTATGACTGGTGTATCTGCAACGGGGATTATCCCCTGAAGGACTATGCGGCAAAGCTCATGCCTCAGCTTCTCGCGTTTATAAAGGTATAATTTAAGAGTGGAATTTGCATCGCGATGCAGATTCCACTTTTTGTTTTTGTTGTGTTTCTCATTTTAGTCTATTTATAAATCCCTATAATAAAGCAAAATTTTGCTAAAATATAGAATTTGGTTCGGAAAATAGTCTATACTTCGTTCTGTATTGATTTTAGGTATCCGGCATGTTAGAATATCTCCATTCCCAAAGGGGGTTTTTATCAATGAACGGAGAAATTTTAGCATTTATTCTTTACTTCGTATGCATGATGGGAGTAGGTATTTACTTCTTCCTTCAGACAATGAAAAACGCAAACCAGAAGGAGTACTTCCTCGGCGGCCGTAAGATGGGTCCCTGGGTAACCGCTCTCTCTGCGCAGGCATCCGACATGAGCGCATGGCTTCTCATGGGTCTCCCGGGTTCAATGCTTGCTTTCGGTATGGGACAGGCGTGGATCGGTATCGGTCTCGCATGCGGTACAATCGCAAACTGGTTCCTCTGCTCACAGAGACTCAGAAGGTTCTCAAAGGCCTCCGGTGACTCCATAACACTTCCTCAGTATCTGACCAACAGATTCGCTTCGAAGTCACCCGCGCTCGCAATAGTCTGCGCCGTAATCTTCCTTATAGCATTTACACTCTATGTTGCGTCCGCATTTGTTGCCGGTTCCACGGTGTTCACGACTCTCATCCCGAGTCTCTCCACAAAGACTGCAATGATTATCTTTGCGGCAATCATTCTCACATATACATTCCTCGGCGGCTTCAAGGCGGTTTCATCAACTGACTTCCTTCAGGGAACGCTTATGTTCGTGGCGCTTCTCCTCGTGCCTATCTTCGCCGCTATTCACATAAAGAACGTAGATCCCGCGGTTATCGCCGCAAATGTACAGGCAGTGGGCGAGTATCCGGCATTCACCGGCAATCTTTTCACGGCCTCATGGCAGGATATCGTAACCGGCTTCGGCTGGGGTCTCGGCTACTTCGGAATGCCGCATATCCTTGTTCGCTTCATGGCCGTTGAAAAGCCTTCCATGCTCAAGAAATCCGCCGTTGTCGGCAGCGTATGGGTTGTAATCACACTTCTCTGCGCAATGCTCGTCGCATACTACGGACGTATGATCTTCGGTGCCGAGCTTCTTGAGGCCGGTCTCCAGAAGACTATATTCATAGTATTCGCACGTGAATACTTCCCGGCATTCATCGCAGGTATTCTTCTTGCGGCCATTATCGCGGCTTCAATGTCAACGGCTGACTCGCAGCTCCTTGTTGCAAGTTCCGCTTTCACAAGCGATATCTACAAGCCCATCCTCAGGAAGAAAGCTTCTGAAAAAGAGGATAAGAAGGTGGAAAAGACAGAAACTGAAAAAGAAAAGGAAAAAGCTTCTGAAAAGGAGAAAGAAAAAACTTCTGAAAAGGAAAAAGAAAAGGAAAAAGCCTCAGAAACAGAAAAAG
>CAMYWC010000088.1:0-4093 GCA_947302545.1 uncultured Clostridia bacterium
ACCCTGCGGAACATACAACTTACCTGTCATGGACCCTACATTGCTCAGGAGAGTCACCTCACCGAGTTCAACAAGACAGTAGTTGCTGTACGAACTCAGCGCAATGAGCTGTATGTTCTTTCCCTCGGAATAAAGCCGCAGGGCATCCTCTGTTGAGACTGCGGCTATTTCGCATTCACCTGCCGCGACCTTGTCAGCGGCATCCTTCGAATTGTCGAGCACCTCGTAGGTGTAGTCGCCGAGAGCATTCTTGTTGTCGATCGAGTCAAAGAGATAGACCATGCCTATGGCCGCAGGTCCCTTTGAGACCGCAAGCCTTACGGTCATGGCTTCCTCCGGCGGGGCCGTAGTCGTGCTGTCGGTCTTGTCCGCAGGTTTCAGCGTAGCGTCTTCATATTTCGGTTTTTCGGGTATCTTCGTGCATCCGCAGAAACAGAGCGCGAAGAGACATACAGAGAGTATCAGCGCAATAATCCGCTTCATAATTTCACCTTGGAACAATAAGTTTTATAACAATAATATTATGCTATAAAGCGGGTTAAAGTTCAATCACTTTATCGGCAATTTTTATGTCTTCGTTTATGTGTGAGACAAGTACGACGGGCCTTGTCTTCGTAAATTCCCTGACCTTCTCCACGACAGTTTCCCTGTTCTCCCAATCAAGTCCCGAGAAGGGCTCGTCAAGCAGGAGTATGTCCGGATCAAAGAGCAGGGCGCGTGCAAGGCAGACGCGCTGCCTCTGGCCGCCTGAGAGCTCACCGGGGCGCTTACCCTGAAGGTCAGCCCCGATACCGAGCTCAACAAGAAGAGCGGCCGCATCGGCGTCTGAGACGGAGCAGACGGCCTTTATGTTCTCAAGCGCGGAGTACCAGGGCAAAAGCCGCTGCTCCTGGAAAACGAAGGCCGCGCGCGCAGACTTTTTCGCAATCTCCACAGAGCCCGCGTCCGGTTTCTCAAGGCCGGCAATGAGACGCAGAAACGTCGTCTTGCCGACACCGGACGGCGCTATGACAGCGGTTATACCGCTGTCCGGTATTTCAGCACTTAAGTTTTCAAACACGGGAGTCTCCGTGTTCGGATAACCGAAGGTGACATTCTTAAAACTTATCACTGCGCCACCTCCGTCTTATACTTCTTCAAAAGTCTGCCCATGAAGAACTTTATCAGCCGGTCAAAGATGACACTGAGTATGACTACAGTCGCCGTCCAGGCAAACATCTCATCTGTGATGATGTAGAACTTCGTCTCCCAGATTCTGTTGCCTATTGACGGGAGTGTGCGGCAGATTACCTCTGCTGCAATTCCCGCCTTCCAGCACAGGCCGAGGCCGGAGCCTCCGGCTGCGGCGTTGTACGGTATGAGACTCGGCACGTAGATACTGCGTATACGTGCCGCCGGGCTCATCCCGTATACCTGCGCCATCTCCAGAAGGTCACCGTCCACCGAGGCGAGACCCTCGAGCACATTGCTCCAGACAATTGGAGCCACCATAAGTACACAGATGATTACGGGCACGAAATTCTTTCCCGACCACATGAGCGCCAGAATGATAAACGAGGCCACGGGCGTGGCCTTTATGACACTTATTGCCGGGCTTAAGAACGCCTTCAGGAAACTGAATCTGAAGGCCAGGGCGGCAAGCAGCGCCGACAGCAGATAGCCGAGCGCGAAGCCGCCGAGCACCCGTAAAATTGAGAGAAGGATTGTCTGCCAGAAGGACAGTGTGCCGCCCAGCCTTATGAGGGCAAGAAGCACTTTATGAGGAGATACGAAAAGTACCTACTCATTTATTATGATCGCCAGCAGCTCCCACAGGGCTAGCCATATGAGAGCTACGAGCAGATATTCAGTTCTATTTCGGGGGCGTTCAGCCTGCGTAATAGAAGTTGTCATCAGGAAGCTGTCCTCCGACTGAGTTGGGCTGTGCGTCAAAGAGCACCTTGTAGAATCCCTCTACCTCTTCACGCATCTCTGCGCCTGTCTCGAAAGTGATATTGCAGCGCGGAAGAGCCATCTTGGCGACGGGGGCCTTTGCAACTATTCCGACCTGTGCGATTATCTCTGCGGTCTGATCGATGTTCTTCTCGTCCGTTACGAGATCGATTGATTTCTCGTACTCATAGAGGAAGGCCTTTACGGCATCGGGATGAGCCTCGGCAAATGCGGTGTTTACAACAACGCATCCCATGGCAATCTCGGCGTCCTCATATTCCGTTCCGTCTGTCACCTCGTCCCATACATCGTCAAGGGAAAGAGCAACTTTCATATCCTTGTTCTGGGCAAGGAGAGCCGTTACTGCGGGCTCGGGAAGAAGGACTACGTCAGCCTTGCCTGAAGCGGCGAAAGCGACGAGGTCGTTATGTGTCGTGTAAGTGAAGTCGAGTTTTACATCCTCGCCTACCTTAAGGCCCGAAGCCTCAAGGAGATAGTTTAAGATAAACTCAGGTGTTGAGCCCTGGCCTGAGACATAGATTGTCTTGCCTTTAAGGTCAGCCATGCTCTTTATTGTGTCGCCCTTTTCAAGGATGTAAAGCACGCACTCAGTATTGAGAGCGAGGAGCTTTACCTTGCCGTTTGACTTGTTGTAAAGTGTTGCGGCTGCGTTTGTGGGAAGTGCCGCGATGTCGAACTCACCGGATACTATTTTGCCGGTAATCTCGTCAGGGCCTGCGCAGATGGTGGCCTCATAGTTGTTGAGTGTCTTGCCGTCAGCGGCATCCTTGAGCAGATATGCCATACCCATGCCCGTAGGGCCCTGGAGTGTGGCAAGTTTTACGTCTACGCCCGTTGCTGTGGGAACAGCCTCGGTCGGAGCTTCTGTCGGAGCGGCTGTTGTCGGCTCTGTCTTCGGCGCTTTCGTGCAGGCCGCGAGGCTCAGCGCAAGTACAAGCGCAAGTACTAAGCTTATGATTCTTTTCATGATTTGTCTCCCTTTCTTATTTTGCCGAGCATGCGGCCTTGGCCGACACGCCTTCTATCCTGCCGATTTTGCCCGACAGGGCATTTATGACATCCATCGGGGCGTCAACTACGACGCTGATGACGCTCACCTGTTTTTCGGCATAGGGTATGCCCATGCGCCCGATAATGTATTCCGAATACTCATGGAGCACTTCGTTAACCTTTGGGGCAGAGGCCATATTCTCAACAATTATGCCGAGTACTGCAACTCTCTTTTCCATCCGTTACCTCCTTTTCGCAACAAAAAAAGGCTGCGCAAAAATTGCGCAACCTTCGTCGTTTAAACTTTGAGTCGCTAAAGCTTCCATCTCAAGAATACTTTCGATGTCAGGTTTACGCAACAAATATTATATCATTTTTTCTTTGCATCCGCAAGGTAAATCGCCCAGTACATAACGCCTACAAGGACGGCTCCGCCGATTATGTTTCCGATTGTTACCGGGATCAGATTGTTCAGGAAGAACGCTCCCCAGGTCGCGTCTGCGCCGGCAATGATTCCCGCCGGAACATAGTACATGTTCGCCACGCTGTGCTCGAAGCCGCAGAGGACGAAGAGCATTGTCGGAAGGTAGAGTCCGGCGAGCTTGCCGCCGACCGACTTCGCCGCGAAGGAAATCCATACGGCAATACATACGAGGAAGTTACAGCCTATGCCGAGCAGGATGGCCTTGCCGAAGTCAAGCGATGCCTTTGCCGTCGCCACCTTCATTGTCGTCTCAAGCAGGGCTCCGCCGAAAAGACCGGTCTGTCCGGAGAGGTTTGTGAGGAGGGCTATAAACACCGAGCCCACGAAGTTTCCGAGGTAGACTATGCACCAGTTTTTCAGCATGGCGGTGAGTTTTACATCGCCCGTAAGGCCCGCCGGGAAGATGAGCGCGCTGACGAGTTTCGCAACGCTCGGGTTTGCTATCGTGCTCATGGCCGTATTTGCTCCGGCTGCGGCCAGGGCTATGAACATACCCGCAAGTATGCCCAGTAAAAACAGCTTGTACGCCTTGTTTCCGGCCTTCGCCTTTCCTATACCTATCACATTGTTTGCTACTTCTGCAGGTGTAAACATCATTTTCCGTCCTCTCCTGATTCCTCGTTTGCCACTTTGTACTCGCTTAAGAACTCCGTGGCAAGATCTATC
>CAMYWC010000089.1:0-4072 GCA_947302545.1 uncultured Clostridia bacterium
AATCAATGCCATAAGCTATGTTTTAGTCGCCTTCGTCGCCGTCTCACTTCTTGTCTCATCGATAATGATAGGTGTCATCACCTACATCTCCGTACTTGAACGTAACAAGGAGATAGGCATACTCAGAGCCATAGGTGCCTCAAAGCGCAACATCTCGTCCGTCTTCAACGCCGAGACTTTTATAATAGGCGCTCTTTCGGGTATAATCGGAATTGTACTGAGCGAGCTGGCGCTGATTCCCATCAACTACCTCATCCATCAGCTTTCGAATCAGCCTGACCTCTCCGCCTACCTGCCCGTACTGACCGCGGGAGGACTCATAATCCTTAGCATAATCCTCACCCTGATAGGCGGTCTCATACCCTCAAGAAGTGCCGCCAAGAGCGATCCCGTAGCGGCTCTTAGGACCGAATAGTAACAATTGTTTATACCGACTGTTTTTGATATAATAGAACTGTTATAGAAAAATAACAGAAAAGCAAAAACCAAACAAAACCAAAAACAAAAACCAATGGAGGCAAAGCAATGAAAAAATTCATAGCAGCAATAATCTGTCTCGCATTAATCTTCAGTTTCGCAGCCTGCAGTGCAGACAAAGGCAGTGCAGACAACAATACCGGCGATGTATTGTCACTCACCTCAATCAGCGACATTGTAAAACTCGCCACTGACTCAAACTCAGCCGGCTGGGATGACAACAAATACATCTACGCTTTCACCATAGGTGAAAAGTCATACAGAGCCGTAGCTGAAATCAATGCCGATATCGGTTCGAAGATAGGCGAACTTGATTTCATGGACGAGCAGTACAGCGAAAAACTCGCTGACCTCCTCAAGGATGCCAAGCTCGTTGAAATCAAGGACATCTCCGACGGCATGATGCCTCAGGCAGACCTTGACAAGTTTGTCGGCAAGACCGGCAAGGACCTCCTCGAGGCCGGTTTCGAGAGCGGCAGCAGCTACTTCATCAACGAGGATCAGATAGAGATCAAACTCGCCAACGGCTTCTATGAGTACACCGTACAGTTTGCCGGCGAGGTAACCCCAGAGGCCCTCGATGAGGATTTCGACGCGGCCATTGCCGACCTCACGGTAAAATCCATAACATACAGCAATATCTCTGACAAAGTAACTGACTTAGACTGAAACTGACTCAGACTAAAATTCGTATATAAACCGGGAGAAAATAATGGAAAACATTCTCAGAATGGGTGCGTTCCGGGATAAGGTCCTCGTGGTTGAAGATGAGTTCATCAACCGTGAGATCCTCGGACACATACTTGAAGGCTACTATGACGTAACACTCGCGGAGAACGGCCGCGAAGCAATTGAAATCGTAGCAAAGAACAAAGTACCTTTTTCACTCATACTGCTCGACCTCCTCATGCCTGACATGGACGGTTTCCAGTTCCTTGAGGAGACAAAAGATGATGAGAAAATAAAGAATATCCCCATAATCGTCATGACTTCCGATGAGTCGGCCGAGGTCGACTGCATCAAGCATGGCGCAGTCGACTTCATAACAAAGCCGTATATGCCCGAAGTCATCCTCGCACGCTGCGAGCGTATCATCGAACTCTACAAGAACAAGAGCATCATCCGTTCCGCAGAGAAGGATGAACTCACCGGCCTCTATTCAAAGGACTTCTTCTTTGAGTACATCCGCCAGATAGAGTCCCATGAGGAACAAAAGCCGATGGACGCAATAGTCGTCAACATCGAGCACTTCCACATGATAAACGAGATGTACGGCCGTGAAGTGGGCGACGAGATCTTAAAACTCGTAGGCACAAAACTTCCCAATGCCTTCATCACGAGCGTTACAAAGAATGACGCGGCATACTGTCCCGTTGTCCTCGGCTCCCGCCCGGACTCCGACATCTTCTACCTCTATTCTGAGCACAACACGGAATACGGTGACCTTTTCGAAGACCTCCAGGAGGAGATAGTCAGGCTCGCTCCCGTGCCTCACGTCCGTCTCCGCGTCGGCATCTATCAAAATGTGGACAAGAGCGAGAGCGTCGAGAGCCGTTTCGACCACGCGAAGCTCGCCTGCGACAAAATCCGTGACGACTTCACAAAGCAGATTGAAATATACAGCAAGGAGCAGAACGAGTCCGACCTGTACCACGAGCGCCTCATAAACGACATGGAAGAGGCAATCGAGAACAGGGACTTCGTAGTCTACTTCCAGCCCAAATACAACATTCAGAAGGGCGACAAGCCCGTCCTCTCGAGCGCAGAGGCCCTCATCCGCTGGAACCACAGGGAACTCGGCATGATAAGCCCGGGCGACTTTATCCCGCTCTTCGAAAGCAACGGCCTTGTCCAGAAGCTCGACTACTATGTCTGGTGCGGAGCAGCCGAAGCCATAAAACTCTGGCGTGACAAATACGGCGTCACCGTCCCTGTTTCCGTAAACGTTTCCCGTGTCGATGTATACGACCCCGAACTCGAGAGCAAACTCCTCGACATCCTGGACAGAAACGGTCTCACACCCGAGGACATGATGCTTGAGATAACCGAATCCGCCTACTCTGACGACTCAACAGGTCTCGCCGAAACGGTAAGAAGCCTCCAGAGCAAAGGCTTCAAAATCGAGATGGACGACTTCGGTTCCGGCTATTCAGCCCTTAACACAATAACAACCCTTCCCTTCGACATCCTCAAGATGGACATGAAGTTTGTCCGCAACATGAACAAGGACGAAAAGAGCCTGAAACTCGTCGAACTCGTAATGGAAATCGCCCGTTTCATGAACGTCCCCGTAGTCGCAGAAGGTGTTGAAGACGAAGACCAGCTCACCAAACTCAAAGACATGGGCTGTGAAGTCATCCAGGGCTTCTACTTCTCCAAACCAGTCCCCGAACAAGACTTCCGCGCCTTCATCGAGAAGGAAATAAACTAAACAAACAAAAAAAGAAAAAATAAAAAAAGCAAATAAGCAAAAGAGGAAACTAAAATGACACTAGACCAACTCAAAGCCTTCGGTGCTGACACAGACACAGGTCTCCAGCGTTGCATTAACAACGAGGACTTCTACCTGACCCTTGTCAAGAAAGCACTCAGCGACGACAGTTTCGACAAACTCAAAGAGGCAATTGACACCAAGGACTATGACACAGCCTTTGAAATCTCCCACGCTCTCAAAGGCGTACTTGCCAACCTTGCCCTCACTCCTCTTGCAGACCCCGTCATTGAAATGATGGAGCTTCTCAGAAACAGAACAGACATGGACTACACTCCCCTCATGGACACAGTCCTTCAAAAGTACGCTGAGCTCAAAGAGATGCTGTAAACAAAGAAAAAAAAGAAAAGAAAAACAAAAAATGAAAATCGGAATAGTAATAGCAATTGCAAGAGAACTGAAAGCCTTCCTTGAGAGCAACTACGAAATAGAAACTATCAACGAAGGCACCAAAGAAGTCTACAAGACCCAAATAAACAACAACGAAATATATGCAATCAAGTCCGGTTACGGCCTCATAGACGCCGCAGCCGCGACTCAGTTCCTCATTACAAAATACGGCTGCGAAATCATACTCAATTTCGGCGTAACCGGAGCCCTGACAAGGGACCTCAAGGTAGACGACCTCTTTGTCGTAACAAAGACCATAAATCACGACTATGACGTCTCACCCATAGACCCCGTCAGAATCCACCAGTATGAGGAATTTCAGGACGAGTTCATTCCGCTCGACTTTGAACTCATCAAACTTGCAAAAAGCATAAGACCTGATCTGAAAGAGGCCATAGACGCCTCAGGTGACCGTTTCATAGAGAAAAGAGAGGACAAGACATATCTTGCCAGCCTCGGCAGTAACATCTGCGACATGGAAGTAGCAGCCATAGCAAGAACAGCCTATATGAACAACGCAAGAGCCCTCTCCATCAAATGCATTTCAGACACCTTTGACGGCGACGGCGGCGACTTCAACACCAACGTCACAAACAGCGCCAACAAAGCCTTCAGCCTTCTGAAAGACATAATCGAACAACTGTAAACAGCAAAAATAAAAATAAAAAACAAATAAAGAAATAAAAGTACAGACAAGAAAAATAACTGTTGAAA
>CAMYWC010000090.1:0-4064 GCA_947302545.1 uncultured Clostridia bacterium
ACGCGGCAAATGTGCCGAGTGCAAAGAGCACGCTCCTGTGGATGATACCGAAGATAAAGGCGAAGAGTATCGCCAGTATTACGGTGATGTAGATAAGCTTGTCCGCATAGTCGTCCGCCGGGTCATCCTCAAAGGAATTCTCAATGAAGTATGACGGGCGCTCCATGCGCGCGTTGTAGCAGATGGCGGGATCGCCTATGAGAAGACCTCTGCCTATCTCAAACGCGTCATCCTCACCGGAAATCTGCTCGGTGCTGTAGAGCTGTGTGCCGTTTGTCACAAATGCGAAGTTGTTCTTCGCGCGAAGCAGGGTTATGAGCCTTGCGACATTCGCTATTGCGAGCGCGCCGCAGGCGGCACCTGTGTAAATTGCGACATCCGCGTAGCCCTCAGATGAGAACAGGATGAGACCCAGGTCCTCGATGAGGCAGGCAACCACTGCGATGAGTGTGCCCGTGGAGGCATTCGGCTTCTGATTTGCTATGCCGTTTAAGCCTCTGATAAGTATGGGAAGTCCGAAAGCGCAGGCCACAGCCAGGATGACTATGTTGATGAGGCCGCATCCGAGGGCGCCGCCTCCGACAACGCTGAGGTTGCCGCCGCTCCTTATGACGATTCCCGAAATTATGAGTGCAACGAGTGTGAGTACCGCCTGGACTATGGCGGAGATGCCGGTAAACCTGACCGCTTTGGAGAGAGCGGCGGCAATTCGGTCCTTATCCCCTTCAGTCCTGTACTCGTCATTTATGAAATTCGCGGTAAGGACCGAAGCGGCGCCCGAATCACCGGATGCCTCAGGTTCCTCGTAGTACTCTTCGACCTCGTCGAAGTCCGCGTCAAGCTGGAACTCGGCCACTTTCTGGCCTCTGACCTCGCGGAGAGCCTCCTCGGCATTCTCCTCGTCTATCTGGTCAATGACCTCTTCCTCACCGAAGCCGGTGAGCTTTATCTGGCCCGTCACGCTGTCGTTGTCCTTGTGCTCGATTACCTTCGTGCCGGACGTCGCGACGATTGTCTTGTCAAAGTTTGAGCGCTCCTCGCTCGCCGAGACTATTGTGGGAACGGGTTCAAGGTCAGCAGTGTTTCTGAACTTACTGCGCTTTACGATCCGTCCCGCGCGCTCTATCTGCGGCTTCTCACCCTGGTGAAGGGCGGCATAGTCCGCAGTGCGCTCGAGGTGCTGCTTCGGAACGTTTAAGAAACGCTCCCTGTACCGGTCGGTCTCCATTACCCCTGTCGGGCTCTTTTCAATCTTCTCGGTAACAATCTGGTGTCTGATATTCTCGTTGTAGATAGGCTGGATGCCGATTGTCTTCTGGGCGAGCGCCCTGCGCTCAAGCCTCTGCTCCTCGGTCTCCGGCTCCAAAGCCTTCTCCTTGGTCGGGACCTCGGTCATCTCCATGTCCTCGTCATCGGCAAGGGCCATAATAACCTGGGTCTGGTCCGGACGCTTGCTCTTTATGTTGTCGAGTTCGTCATCGACACGCTCGGCAACCGCCCTGTCAACCGACTTCGTCTTTACGGTCTCGGCGTCAAATACGACCGTCTTCTCCTCGCCCTTCGGGAGCTTCGGAGAGACGTTTCCGACCACGCCTACGACCTTTACTATTTTCTTCTTTTCGGGCACCGGCTCAGGCTCGGGCTCCTCGAGGAACTCGTCCTCTTCGGTTTCTTCCTCCTCCGGTTCCTCCTCCGGCTCTTCCTCGAACTCCTCGGGTTCCTCTTCAGGTTCGGGTTCGGGTTCGGGATCCGGTTCAAGATCGGGCTCCTTCGCAGCCTTGTCGATCTCATCCATTACGTCTTCCTCGCCGAGCAGAGCGTCTATCTCGCTGAAGGACCATGCCTTCTTGGGGGTGTTTTCGTTTTCCGCTTCAAGTTCTGTCAAAAGGTCATCCAAATCTCTGTAGTCAGCCATCTTCACACACCCCTTTCCTCAAGATTTCGCGGCCAGTCTCTGTCTGCTGACCTCATACATAATGATTCCCGCTGCCACCGATGCGTTCAGTGAGTTTATCTCACCCTTCATCGGGAGCGACAGCACGAAATCGCATTTCTCCCTGACAAGGCGTCCCATTCCGGAGCCTTCCGAACCGATTACCAGCGCCACCGCGCCGGTAAGGTCCGTCTCGCACCACATGTCTCCGTTCATGTCGGTGCCGTACACCCATACGCCGCGCTCCTTGAGCTCGTCAATGGCGGCCGCGAGGTTTGCCACACGTGCCACCGGCACGTATTCCAGCGCGCCCGCCGCCGTCTTGGCCACGGTAAGGCTCAAGGTCGCGTTTCGCCGTTTGGGGATTATCACACCGTGTGCGCCCGCGCACTCAGCCGTCCTTATTATCGCGCCTAAATTGTGAGGGTCTTCAATCTCGTCGCAAATAATGATGAAAGGTTTCTCACCCTTCTCCTCCGCTTTCGCGAAGATATCGTCTATGCTCGCGTAGCTGTGCGCAGCCACCCTGGCAATCACGCCCTGGTGATACTGATTTCCGCACATGAAGTCAAGCTTCTTCTGGTCCGTGTCCTTTACAATGATGCCTGCATCGCGGCACATGCTTATTATCTTGCCCACGGACCCGCTGCGCTCGCCCTTCGCGACGTACAGAGTATCCACTTCTCTTCCTGCTTTCAGGGCTTCCATCACCGGGTTTCTGCCGATGATGAGTTCGCTCTGAAACTCAGTTGTCTGCTGTTCCCTCATTTATTAGCCCCCAAAACAGCATATATAGTCATTATATAGAATAAAGTATACCACCTATAGTGGTTTTTCGCAATACTATTGATTTTAATCGTATTTTTTAATATAATATTATGGTGGTAAGCAGAGTAACTTTTGTTTGACCATATGGCGTGTGGGTCCTGTGCGACAGGGCATCGTGAACCATGTCAGGCGGGGAACCGAGCAGCATTAAGCGAACAGCTTTGTGCGCCACAGTCCGCCTGCGCGCTGTATGGTCAAGTGAAAGACCTCTGCTTTATTTTTTGACATGGAGGAGTAAAACGTGTATCAGGCTTTGTACAGAAAATGGCGTCCTCAGGTCTTTGCCGACGTTGTCGGCCAGGAGCACATAACGCGAACCCTCATCAATGAGATAGAGACCGGCAGGCACTCACATGCCTACCTCTTCACCGGTTCGCGCGGCACCGGCAAAACCACCTGCGCTAAGATTTTTGCAAAGGCAGTCAACTGTGAGCATCCCGTAAACGGTGACCCGTGCAACGAATGTCCGACCTGCAAAGGCATAGACAGCGGAGCCATAATGGACGTCATCGAGATAGACGCGGCCTCAAACAACGGCGTGGACAATATCCGCGACATCCGTGACGAGGCCAATTTCACGCCGGTCGGCGGAAAGTACCGCGTCTATATTATCGACGAGGTCCACATGCTCTCAACAGGAGCGTTCAACGCCCTTCTCAAAACTCTCGAAGAGCCCCCTGCACACGTAAAATTCATCCTCGCCACAACAGAGGTCCACAAGCTCCCGGCGACCATTCTCTCGCGCTGTCAGCGCTTTGACTTCCGCCGTATCACGCCGGAGGACATAGCAAAGCGCCTCTCCTATGTCGCCGAACGCGAGGACCTCATACTTGAGCCCGACGCGGCCGCTCTCATCGCCCGTCTCGCTGACGGCGCGCTCCGTGACGCACTGTCAATCCTTGACCAGTGCATCGGTCACTCGCGTCACATAACGCTCGACGTGGTAAACGCCACCGTCGGCCTCGCCGGCAAGGAGTATCTCTTTGCTCTCGGCACAAGCATTTTAAACAAGGACGGAGCCTCCGCCCTCACACAAATAAACCTGCTCCACAACAGCTCATGCGACATGGAGCGCCTCTGCAACGAACTCACGAACCACTTCAGAAACCTGATGATCTGCAAGGCCGTCAAGAATCCCGAGGACCTTGTAATCAGCTCGAAGGAGGAACTTGCGGAGTATAAGCGTATTTCCGCCGCCTACTCGATGGACTTCATCCTTGAGGTCTTAAACGTACTCGGCGACACGCTCTCAAACCTGCGCCGCGGACTCAACCGCCGCGTGGAGATGGAGATGGCAATAATC
>CAMYWC010000091.1:0-4028 GCA_947302545.1 uncultured Clostridia bacterium
GAGATAATACTTACGATTTTCTCGAACAGAGCTGAAATATTACTCATTGTCCTTCCTCCTCTCTTCCAGCAAACATACGGCATGTGCCGCTATTCCGAGGCCCTCTCCGGTGAAACCGAGTCCCTCCTCGGTTGTCGCCTTGACGCTCACCGCGTCAGGGGACAGGCCGCAGTCGCCTGCTATGTTTTCTCTCATCTGATCAATAAAGCCCCGAAGTTTCGGCGCCTGGGCCAGTACCGTCGCGTCAATGTTCGAGACGGCAAAGCCGGCCTCATTGACGCGGGCGACAACCTCCCTCAGCAGGACTCTGCTGTCGGCGCCCGAGAAGCGCTCGTCGGTGTCGGGAAACAGTTTCCCGATGTCACCGAGCGCGGCGGCGCCGAGCAAGGCGTCCGCCACGGCGTGCAGCAGGACATCCGCATCGGAGTGCCCGAGCAGTCCCTTCTCAAAAGGAATACTCACACCGCCTATAATCAGGGGTCTGTCCTCGACCAGCCTGTGTACATCATAACCGTGTCCGATTCTCATTATTTACTCCTCGATATCGATGGAAAGTATTTTTACGTCATCCTTCGGCTTGTCGGCAAAACCGACCTCAACGCCTGCAATGGCGTCTACGACATCCATGCCCTCATAGACATGGCCGAATACCGTGTGGTGATAGTCAAGCCAGGGCGTACCGCCAAGCTGCTCGTACTTCTCAACGCACTCTGCGGGGAACTCATTCGGCAGGGCCTTCATCTGCTGCAGCATTGAGTAGTCGCAGTCGCAGAGCTGAACGATGAAGAACTGCGATCCGTTTGTGCACGGACCCGCGTTGGCCATTGAAAGAGCTCCGCGATAGTTGTGGAGTTCACTCGTGAACTCGTCCTCGAACTTGTCGCCCCAGATTGACTCGCCGCCGCGGCCTGTGCCCGTCGGATCGCCGCCCTGGATCATGAAGTCCTTTATGACCCTGTGAAAGATTGTGCCGTCATAGTAGCCGTTCTTCGCAAGGGTGGTGAAGTTCTCAACCGCCTTCGGAGCGTATTCCGGGAAGAGGCGTACCTTAACGGTACCCATATTCGTATTTATGATTGCTTTAAGTTCGCCCTCTTTGGGAGCGAGTGTCTGATCAAACATTTTTAAACCTCACAATAATTTATTCCACAATATCCGTCTCGAGCGAGAGATATTCTCCCCCGTGCTTGGCCGCAAGTTTAAGCAGATAGTTGTCAACCCGCTCCAGCAGTTCTATGTTAAACGGAATCGTCTTTACGAGTTTGAGCCTGTACCTCGGAAGCACCATGCCTTCAGGCGGCTCGGTCTCCGTTATGTCCCCGTAGATGAAGCCCCTCTCCGTACTCTCGGAGTAGAAGTTCATGGCGGCGTTCTTTGACGGGAACGAGAAGAAGAACCTGACCGGTCTGGGTTTCTCACCGTCATCGCCATATGTACGAAGCTGCTTTAAGATTCTCGCATTGTTGCTTTTCTTCATCTGCAGATCGTTGGGATAAAGATACTTCTTGTACTGCTGTCCCTCAGGATCATAGACAACATCCATCTCAACATGTCTGAATGAGCCCATGAAAACCTGTGAGAGCATCTTCTTTGCCGTCGCGGCGAAGCGCTCGGGAATATAAAACATCAGGAACACCGTGCCGGATGAACCGATTATTCCCTGGCCGACATACCTTCCGCCTATGTGCTCCGAAATAGACGAGCGCACCATGGCGACATATGAGGCTTCCGACTCAGAGATCAGCGTAGGCAGGTAGTCCTGTATGTACACATCCATCTGAAATTTCAGGCAGCAGGGCAGCGCGTTATTCGGCAGTGTATCGAGAAAGTTCAGGTCGCAGGTGACCAGTGCCTTCTTCTTGCCGAAGATTTCACTGTACTCGCAGAAGTTCGGTTCGAGTTCTCTCTCGTCCACATAACCGCCGCCGATAATGCTCTTAAAAATGCCCATTTACAATACCTCTAAACATATTTTCCCAAAATAAACAATAATTCAATTTATCATATCACAATTAAAGGTATTATTTCAATATGACTGAAAGTTAAATTTATATTAAGATAATGCCGTTGCAAACCTTGAAAACCTGCCCCCGCTATGTTAAAATATGCAAGCGGTCAAACGCACCCTGCCGGTATGGCGGAATTGGCAGACGCAAGGGACTTTAATCTGAGCTCTGCAATTTGCAGACTGAGATTATTCTCAGAGAGTGCCTGATGGGAAACTGTCAGTGCAGAAGTCGGCTAAAACGGCGAAGGCGCTCAGAGAACGCCGTGCTAGGTCATAGACCGAGTGTAGAGAGCTTACACCGACCACCTAAGTCAAGAGATATGGTGAAGACGAGCTCCAGACCACAACACAACAGTGGCTATGGTGACATAGAGTGGTACGAAAATCCCTCGGTGGCAACACCGTACCGGTTCGACCCCGGTTACCGGCACCAGACCTCCCCAATTGGGGAGGTCTTTTTTTGCCGGTAACACGAACCGGTTTATCAGCGTAAATAACGCTGATAAGGGATTTTCTATTGATTTTAGAACAAATGTTTGATATAATAAATTAAAGAGGTGAAATCATGCACCAGTATACAAAGGATTGGCGCTCAGAGATTTGCAAAACCAGCTTTTCATACGCAGAAGTACTGAGAAAAGCAGGACGTAGCCAAGGCGGTGGAGCTCAGTCTACATTAAAAAAGAAAATAGCGGAATACGATATAGATGTTTCACATTTTACCGGGCAGCACTGGCAAGCCAGTCCTAACCAAATAAACAATCATGAATCCCGTGAGATTTATTCACTGGATCAGATTCTGATAAAAGACAGCCCTGTAACACAAAAAATGCTCAGAGGTTATTTGAAAAGGCACAATGTCTTTGAGTACAAATGTAAAAACTGCGGATGTGATGGCACATGGAAAAACGGTACTATTGCTTTAGAAGTTGATCACATAAACGGAGACAACAACGACAACCGTATAGAAAACCTACGCTACCTCTGCCCCAACTGTCACGCGCTTACTGAAACATACCGCGGACGCAACAAAAGAAAAGACAGCCCACTCAAATGAGTGAGCTGTCTTTTTATTCATCAGTAGAAATCGTGGGGTGAGGAAGCCTGGACGGTGTAGGTGGCTATGCTGTCCTGAGGGAAGGTGTGGTCGTTGATAGGACCGTTCAGGTTCATCTGGAACTTGGCTTTGCCGTCACCTGTCGCCTCAAAGAAGTTGACGGGGTTTACGCTCTCCTCACAGGCAAACTGATGGCTTATACCTACGAGCTTGCCGTTCTTGTCGAAGCAGTATGTGTAGACGTAAATATCCTGGATATCCGTGCCGGAAGGAATTGTTACGATACCATTCGGTCTGTGAATCATTGCGCCCGGAGTGGTCTGATCGGACTGGAATTTGACCACATTGGTTACCTGTGCGTCATACTGTTTGAAATCGCCTGTCCACTTGCAGATATCTACTTCGTCAATCTTAACGGTGCCATCCTTCGGGAAGGATTTTTCCGTTATCAAAGTGCTGACATATTTTTCTTCATCCTGATATGTATAGCAGGTAGCAAAGTAACCCTTTTCTCCCGGAGGGATTATAGGCTGACATACAGTGTTAAGGCAGAAGAAACCTGTCTGCTTGCCGTCTTTGCCGTAAGCGCTGAAAAAGACGTCCTCTACCAGGAGATTTGTGTCCGATTTGTTCTCAATCTGAACGGATACAAACATTTCAGGATGTATTCCCGACACATAATATGTCACTTCGGGTTCACTGATTACATAGTCGGATTCTTTAGCAAGTTCTCTTGACTCATTGGTCTCTACAGTGAGGTTGTAGCGTTCGAGGTGGCTTACCTTAGAGAACTCAAGACCTGTATTTGCGGCATCATAGAGATAGATTGTCTTATTCTCATAAGTAAAATCCAAGTCCTGTCCGTTAAGTGTAATTGCCTTATCTGTCCAGGTGATGTCTGCATCAGCATCAAAATAAGTAATGTGGCCTGTTCCGTCATCCTTAAGAGTCAGAGTACCAAGC
>CAMYWC010000092.1:0-3981 GCA_947302545.1 uncultured Clostridia bacterium
CATATGTCCCCTGTGCAGACCGTCAAAGTTGCCCAAAGCCACTACAGATGCCATGTCATCTCTCCTGATAAACTCTGCAAAACTCGAGGTTTTTCTCCGTCAGATCGGCCCTGCCGATTCCGAGAAATCTCTCCTGATTGTACACTCTGTAAAGTCCATTTACTTTACACTCTTTGATTCTTTCGAGATTCAGGTCGCCGCCGTTGATAAAACGGTGGGCCTGTCCGTCGCTTACAAATGCCTTGGGATAGGCATTTAAAGCCTCTTCGACGGATATGACGAGGAAATCTCAAAACCCGCAGCTGCCGTACGGATGAGCGAGGTCATGACCGCTCCGCAGCCGAGGTCCCTGCCGATATCGTCTATCAGCGTGCGGACATAGGTGCCGGATGAGCACTCTATGTCGAGCGTGTATTCGTTTTCGCCCGGCGCCTCGCTTATCTCAAGCGAGCTTATGGTTGCGGGCCGGGCCTCACGCTCGACCTCCACTCCCTTGCGGGCGAGTTTATAAAGTTTCACGCCGTCCTTGTTTAAAGCCGAGAACATCGGCGGCACCTGAAGAATGTCGCCTCTGTACTTCTCCGCGACGGCGAGAATATCCTCCAGACCGCATGATACCGGGCTTTCCGTCTTCACCTCGCCCGTGATGTCGAGCGTGTCAGTCGTAAGCCCTAAACGCATGACGGCGGTATAGCGCTTCGTGCTGTCGGGCAAGAATTCCAGGAACCTGGTGGCTCCGCCCAGCATTATCGGAAGCACGCCTTCGGCGAGCGGGTCAAGCGTGCCGCAGTGTCCCGCCTTCTTCTCCCCCGTAATACCGCGCACCTTTGACACGCAGCGAAACGAGGTCATGCCGGATGGCTTGTAGAGATTTATAAAACCGGTCATTTCAGCTCTTCTTCTATGAGGCCGACAAGTTTCGAGAGAACTTCCTCTTCCTTTCCCGCGTCTGCGTCGCAGCCCGCGGCACGCATATGTCCGCCTCCGCCGAATTCGGCGCAGAGCTCTGCCGCATTGAGCGGCTCATGCGTACGGAGCGAGAACTTGAAGCCTCCGTTTGCTTTTTCTTTCATCGTAATGCCGCAGAGCGCGCCCTCAAACTGGCGTGACATGGCGGCTATGGCGTCACAGTCATCGGGTGTGGCACCCGTTTTTTCAAACATCTCATTGGTAACCTTGAAAACGATTACCCTGCCGTCACAGAACGTACGCATGCCGCTTAAAACCTCTGAGAGCATGTCGTAGTAGGCAAACGGCTTTGTCTCGAACATTGCGACATTTATGCGCGCATTGTCCGCGCCGCAGTCGATAAGGTCCGCGGCAACGCGGTAAGCCTCTGAGGTCACGCTTGAATAACGGAAACAGCCTGTGTCAGTGGAAATGCCAGTGTAGAGGGCATTTGCGACTGCGGGCGTGATCTCCGCACCCATCTCCGCGAAAATGCGGTAGAGGGTGAGGGCCGCTGCGCAGTCATCACCGTTTAAGAAAGTCTCCTTGGCATAGTTCACGTTTGTGGCGTGATGGTCAATACAGAGATCGACCTTATCGCCGTATAAAGCGTCAAGCTTGCTGCCGAGAAGCTTATTGTCCGCGACATCAACCGCGACAATGAACTTCGGCTCAAACTCAGGCATTTCAAGACCTTCAAAGAGAAGGTCATACCTCTTCGGTATGGGCTGGCCGTTTATTACCGCGGCGCGCTTTCCCATAGCCGTAAGGACATGCCAGAGGGCGACGGCACAACCCAGTGTGTCGCCGTCCGGATTCTTATGTGTAAGTATAAGGACATCGTCAGCGGATGTCAGGAGTTCTATGACTCTTTTGCTGTCAATTACCATATGAGCCTCCCGATATCTCATTGAGCTTTCTGAATATTTCCATACCCTGTTCCACGGAATCGTCAGCCACGAATTTGAGCTCAGGCGCCTTTCTCAGGTGCAGGTTCTGTCCCACCTCACGGCGGATGAAACCTGCGGCACCGTTGAGCGCCTTCGCGGCCTCCTTCGCGTTCTCTATGCCATTAAGGTCACTGATGTAGACCTTGGCATATGAGAGATCGCCAGATACCGTGACCCGAACCACGGTGAGGAGTTCCTCCGCGACTCTCGGGTCCTTTATGTCTTTGAGGGTGGCAATTATTTCACGCTTTATGTCCTCAGCAACTCTGTCTTTGCTGTGCCCGGGCATAACAGTCCCTCCTTAATCTTCTCTGTATTCCTCTGTGATGAAGGCCTCGAAAATATCGCCTTCCTTGATGTCGTTGAACTTGGTAAGTCCGATACCGCACTCATAACCTGATGCAACTTCCTTGACGTCGTCCTTGAAACGGCGGAGGGAGCTCATCTCATCCTCGGCGATGATGATACCGTCACGTACTACGCGGATTTTCGCGTTGCGGACAATCTTACCGTCAAGTACATATGAGCCGGCAATTGTGCCTGCAGAGGAAATCTTGAATACGTTACGTACTTCAGCACGTCCGATGTCGACATCCCTGAACTTGGGAGCGAGCATGCCCTTGATGGCTGATTCAATCTCTTCAATACAGTCGTAGATGATTCTGTAGCAGCGGATGTCTACATTGTCACGCTCTGCCATGGCAGTGGCTGACGGATCGGGACGAACCGCGAAACCTACGATTATGGCGTTTGAAGCGTTCGCAAGCATTACGTCTGACTCGACGATTCCGCCTACGGCGCCGTGGATTACCTTTACGCGTACCTCGTCGTTTGAAAGTTTCTCAAGCGACTGACGTACCGCCTCGACGGAGCCCTGTACGTCCGCCTTGACGATGATATTGAGGTCTTTGAGCTCGCCCTCCTGAATTGAGGAGAAGAGGTTGTCGAGTGTGACCTTCTGCATGGCGCCCCACTGCTCTTCCTTGGCGGCGTCCTTTCTCTGCTCGACGAGTTCACGAGCAAGGCGCTCGTCGGATACGGCATCGAAGGTATCGCCGGCCTGGGGAGCTTCCTGGAGACCGGTGATCTCAACCGGTATGGAAGGTCCGGCCTCAGTGAGTTCACGGCCGTTCTCGTTTGTCATGACGCGGACACGGCCGACAGCCGTACCTGCGACGATAATATCACCCGTGTGAAGAGTACCGTTCTGTACGAGGAGGGTCGCGATAGGTCCGCGTCCCTTGTCGAGACGGGCCTCGATGACCGAACCTTTAGCGGCACGGTTCGGGTTGGCGCGCAGCTCAAGCATCTCGGCTACGAGAAGTACCGACTCGAGGAGCTTATCGAGATTCATACCTGTCTTTGCGGAAACGGGTACACAGATTGTGTCGCCGCCCCACTCCTCGGGTACTATCTCGTGTTCGGTGAGCTGCTGCATTATTCTGTCAACCGTAGCGCCCGGCTTATCCATCTTGTTGATTGCGACAACGATGGGAATCTCGGCCGCCCTGGCGTGGTTGATGGCCTCAATTGTCTGCGGCATGATACCGTCATCAGCCGCAACTACGAGGATTGCGATATCCGTAGCCTTGGCACCGCGGGCACGCATTGCCGTGAACGCGGCATGGCCCGGAGTGTCGAGGAAGGTGATCTTCTGTCCGTTGATTTCGGTTCTGTAAGCACCGATAGCCTGCGTAATACCGCCGGCCTCAGGGTCAGTGACGGCGGTGTGACGGATGGCGTCGAGGATAGATGTCTTACCGTGGTCGACGTGACCCATGACGCAGACGACGGGATCGCGGTGCTCAAGGCTCGTCTCGTCATCCTCTGTGTCATCGATGATCCTGTCTTCGATGGTAATTACTACTTCCTTCTCGACCTTCGCATCGAACTCGCCTGCTATGATTTCAACGGTGTCGAAGTCGAGCATATCGTTGATGGCAGCCATCTGACCGAGGGCAAAGAGTTTCTTTATAACCTCGGCAGCAGTGGCGTGAAGAAGCTCGGCTACGCCGCCGACCGTGAGTCCCTCTTCGGGAACGGTGATGACGAGGTGCTTCTTTTTGCGCTCAGCCTCAATACG
>CAMYWC010000093.1:0-3932 GCA_947302545.1 uncultured Clostridia bacterium
GTATAACCGTGGTGTCCGCCGAGCATATCTTTACTTCGGGCGCCGATGTCATAACGACGGGCAACCACGCCTTCAGGCGCCGCGAAGCCTACTCGTTCTTTGAAGATACGGATTGTCTTCTCCGGCCTGCCAACTATCTTTCGGACGTCCCCGGACACGGCTTTTGTGTCCTGGACAAGGGAAGAGTGCAGGTCGGCGTAATAAATCTTATGGGTACCATGTACATGGACCCGCTTGAAAATCCTTTCAATCTTATCGACGGCATACTGGAGGAACTTCGGGACTGCAAAATCAAAATCGTTGATTTTCATGCAGAGACAACTTCGGAAAAACGCGCCATGGGATTCTATCTCGACGGCAGGGTATCCGTTCTCGCCGGCACTCACACACATGTGCAGACGGCTGACGAGCAGATACTCGAAAACGGCACGGGCTACATTACCGACCTCGGTATGACCGGAACGCGTGACTCCGTGCTCGGCGTTGATCCCGAAATTGTCATAAACAAGTTCAGATTCAACATGCCTGCAAGATTTGACTGGAAGAAGGGCAGGGCCGGACTCGACGCCTGCCTGTTTGAAATTGACGACAAGAGCGGCCGGACCACATCCGTCCGCCGCATTCAGCTTAAGGAGGACTGAGCTTGAAGAAAGCAATCTGCCTTTTACTCTGTATAGTTTTCCTTTTCTCATTCTGTGCCTGTCACAGGGACGGAAAGGGAAACCTTGACAATAAAGGCGGTTCAGAGGTCTCTTCAAAGCCCATCAACATCCCCTACTCGAGGGAAGAGGGCCTTAATCCTTTCTCCTGCAGAAGCCTCATAAACTACTGTATTATGCCTCTGCTTTATGACAGCCTCTACAAGATTGACAAGTCCTACTATCCCACACCGAGCCTCGCGGTCTCGTACGAACAGGTCAACCTGACTTTCAACGTCAAGATAGACACGTCACGAAAGTTCTCAAACGGCCAGTTTATAACACCGGAAGATGTAGTCTACAGCTTCCGCGCCGCTAAACAGTCCAGGTATTACGGTTCAATGCTCAGAAACGTATCCACCTGCGTCACGCTTTCGGAGGATGAGGTACAGTTTGTCACTACATCGCCGAATACCTATGCGGCAGCAGACCTGGTTTTCCCGATAATTCCCGACGGCTCGGACGATATCCCCGCAAGTTCGGGTCCGTACATCTACAAGACGATTACGGATGGCGGCACCCTTACGAGAAATAAATACTATCCCGGCAGTGATTATGCCACGACCACAATCAACCTCATCAATACCACCGACACCTCGAGCCTGAACATGGGTCTCGTAATCGGTACGATTGATGCCTGGTATGATGAGATGCCGACCGGCGAGAGCAAGAGAATCGCCTCCGGTGCCGCGCAGGTCGACCTGAACAATCTGGTCTACCTCGCTTTCAACCAGGCCAACTATTTCGGCAACGAAAAACTCCGCCAGGCCATCGCCATAGCGCTCGACAAGCAGCAGCTTCTCGAGTCGGGCTATGAGGGCTACGGACAAGCCACAAACGTGCCGTTCAATCCCCAGTGGTATGCCGCGGACGGAGTAGCCTGGGAGGCACCGATGTCCGTGGATGAGGCGAAGGAATACATCACTTCCACGCTGGATAAGTACACAGTCACAATTCTGATAACGTCCGGAAACGGATTCCGTCTGAAGTGTGCGCAGAGAATAGGCGATCAGCTCGCAGAGCTTGGCATAGATTCCAAAGTTGACGTAGCGGACAGGGAGCTCTTTGACGAGGCTCTTGAGAACGGCCGGTACGATATGTACATAGGCGAGTACAAGATGAGCAACGACATGAACTTCGCCCCGCTGCTTTGGATTGATGAATATGTACAGGCAAGAGCTTTCAATATGCTTGCAGGCGCGGCTACCCCGTCCGAATTCATGGTGGACTTCACGGCCACACAGCCGTTTGTACCGCTCTGTATCAGATACGGCGTGGTAAGCTACGCAAAGAGCCTTCAGGGCGGCGTTGAGCCGCTTCCCAATATACCGTTTGCGAATCTTCCGCAATGGTACAAGTAAAGGAGAGTGTTTTATGGTTAAATGTGAAAACGCACTCGGAAAAATTGAAATCTCCGAACAGTATTTCTCACAGCTGCTCGGCAGTGTCGTTCCGACCTGCTTCGGCGTTGTCGGCATGGCCAACAGCGGATTCTCACAGTATATCCGCTCGTTCTTCCACAGAACAAAGTATTATCTTGACAGAGGTGTAAATGTCGTCATGGATGATGACGGACTCGTAATTGAGCTCCATATCATCGTAACCTACGGCGTAAACATCTCCACCATAGTAGACAGCATAGTAAACAAGGTGCGCTATACGATCGAGGATGCGACCGGCCTTTCAGTCAAAGAGGTTAATGTCTACGTGGATTCAATGATTTCCTGAGAGGTGCGCTAAATTGATAACAGGTGCAGTTTTGCGTGATGCCATTATTTCGGCATCTAACAATATAATGAATCACAGACAGGAAGTTGACTCGCTCAATGTCTTCCCCGTCCCGGACGGAGACACCGGCACGAACATGTGCATGACCATGGATTCGGCCGCCCGCGAGCTTGCCGTACTTCCTGATGATGTGACTATATCCGCGGTGGCGAAGACAACTTCTTCCGCCATGCTCCGCGGCGCGAGAGGTAACTCAGGTGTTATTCTCTCACTTATTTTCCGAGGAATATCAAAGGGCCTTAAGGGCAAGGACGAGGCTGAACCCCGCGACCTGCTTGTGGCTCTTTCATATGGCGTGGAATCCGCCTACAAGGCGGTAATGAAGCCTACAGAGGGTACAATCCTGACCGTAGTACGTCTCGCTGCCCGCGACGGAGCCGCATACGGATCCGAGCACAAGGAAGCGGACATTGCGGAGGTCTGGGAGGCCGTCTGCATCGGCGCGGAAGAAGCCCTTGAGACAACACCGGAGCTTCTCCCGGTCCTTAAAAAGGCCGGTGTCATAGATTCCGGCGGAAAGGGTCTCTGCTATGCCTTCCGCGGCATGCTCTCCGTGTTTGAAGGCAACGGTATAATTGCCAATGAGGCAGACGGCGACACAGCCAAAAAGAAGGACGATCTTCCGGAGGAAGAGGTCATAAAGAAATACGACTACAGACTTGAGTATAAAATCAAGCGCAACGAGAACAAGAATGTTCCGACCCTTAAAGCCTATCTCAAGTCCGTGGGCGCAAATGTCAAAGTAAAAGAGAAAGACGGAATCATGACGGTGGCACTCGCAACAGACGAGCCGGGCCCCGTTATGGTCGAGGCCATGAAACTCGGCACGCTCATAGGCTCTGAAATCGAGAACTTAAGCCTCATGCGTGAAGAGGAGAGAAAGGCCGAGATAAACGCCAAGGCGGGTGACAGGAATGAGCCTGTTGAACCGGTGAATGAAATCGGATTTGTCGCAGTCGCCGCAGGCGACGGCTTAAAGCAGATGTTTGAGGAAATCGGTGCCGACCTCGTCGTATCGGGCGGCCAGACGATGAACCCTTCTACAGAGGACATTTTAAACGCCGTCGAAGCCACTCCGGCGAAGACGGTCTTCGTCCTTCCGAACAACAAGAACATAATCATGGCCGCCGAGCAGTCGGCGCCTCTCTCTTCGAGAAACGTCATAGTTCTTCCCACCATGTCCGTGCCACAGGGCATTACGGCCATGATGAACTATGACCCCGACATGTCGATAGATGACAACCATCTCGCCATGAAAAAGGCGATAGACAACGTCGGTACCGCTCAGGTCACCTTTGCAGCGCGCGACAGCCTCATTGACGGCAAGGCAGTAAAGCAGGGCCAGATTCTCGGCATGGAGAACGGCTCTATCACCGTAATTGAGGACGATATAGTCGATGCAGCCTTCAAGACAACAAAGCACCTCTGCAAGAAGGCGACAGAGTA
>CAMYWC010000094.1:0-3904 GCA_947302545.1 uncultured Clostridia bacterium
AGTCTGTCGCAGTGAAAGTACCAGCGAAGCGGCTCGATTTTAATATGCTTCCTTATCATGTTAAAGCCCATATCCTTGAGCATTGAGATGTCATAAACCAGCGCCTCATCGGTCGGCGCGGTCAGCATGCCGTCAGACCAGTAGCCCTGGTCAAGAACACCGTTGTGGAAATACGGCTCATTGTTTAAAAACAGCCTGCTGATGCCCTTCTCATCAGGACCGACCGAGAATTTCCGCATGCCGAAATATGAGGTTATCTCATCCCGTCCCGCCTTAATTTTCAGGTCATAGAGTTTCGGATTTTCGGGTGTCCAGCACTCAAAGTCCTTCATGGTGATTTCGAGCGGTGAACTGCCGCTTGCGCCTGCGATGTATTTCTCCCCGTCATATACGGCGGCTCTTATCTCGTGAGCCTTGGTTTCAGCTGTTATGGTGACGCAGCCGCGGTCGATGTCGGGCACGATTTTAAGGTCCGCGACGTACTCGTCGCAAACAGACTCCATCCATACCGTGCCCCAGATACCCGACTGCGGCGTATACCAGATTGTATTCGGATTGTCGCTCTGCTTTCCCTTTGCCTGAACTCCCGTTCCGGAAGGATCGGCAACCTCGACCTGAAGGACGTTCGTGCCCTCACGGACATCGTCCGTGACGTCAATCACGAACGGGAAGAATCCGCCCTTATGCGTCATAACGACCCGTCCGTTTACGATTACGTTGCAGGCGTAATCGACCGCAGTGAAATGAAGCAGAGTCTTCTCTATGAGAAAGCCCTCAGGGATTTCAAACTCGAGATTATAGTAGAGGATGTCCGAGGGGCCCACCGACTTCTGTACGCGTGACAGCAGCGTCTCGGGTGAGAAAGGAACCAGTATTTCGCCGTCATAATTTCCGGCAAACTCCTCGTCCGCAGGCCTTATGGCATACTGCCAGAGTCCGTTTAAGTTCAGATAACTTGAACGGACCAGCTGCGGCCTCGGGTACTCCTGAAGAGGCTTGTCCCCTACATCGTCATAGAATTTTGACTTAAGATACTTCGGCATTTGCTGTCTCTTTCTTCCTGTTTTTGTTTACGGCTACGCCCGTGCCGGCAGCTGCCAATGCCACACCGGCAACGACGGCAACATAGCCGCCCGCGCCGAAGGCACTGCCGGCAAGACCTGCTGCGCTGTGCTTACTGTATCCGCAGTCATAGCCCGCTGCAGCCTTCGCATAAGCGATGTATATTTCGTTGTAATGAGCTACAGGCACCATACTGATATTGCCTATAAACGTTGAAGCTGTCTTTATGTCCTGCCCGGCATTGTATTTACCCTCGTTATAGAAGAGGAAATTTGCCAGCAGGCTCCTGACCGCAGAAATATTTTTCTTTACGCCCTCAAGCTGAGCATTCAGCATATCGGCATAATCCTCGCCGCACTCTTTCCGCGCGGTTTCAAGCGGTTTTTCAAACACGCTGTCTATCGTCGTGATGAGTTTAGCGTCAGCGGCCTCTGCAAGACTTCCGTATGTTTTCACGACATTTCCGTCCTCGTCCTTTTCCTTCATAAGCATGTCAAGAACAGCGGGAACAAGGTCCTTGAATTTGCCTGAGCCGTCAAACGAATAACGCGGGCCTGCAATGAGACGTAAGAGATCCTGCTGATCGTACACCGCAAACGCAAGTGCGGTATAAAGATTCTTCCTTACTTCCTTCGGCCTTGCGCTCTCCTCATATTTCTCAAACGATGAAAATGCGATGCAATCGGGATCAGGTCCCTTCGAACAGGCTATGAAGAAGGCCTTTATTCCGTCCTCAAGAGAGATGTCGTTCTTCGGTTTACCGTTTTCTTCCGTGTAATTCTTATCAAAACGTTTCGTGAAAGTCAGAAGGCTTACCTTGTCCTCCGGAATCTGTTTTGCAATTGCCGACATCAGAGTATCTGCAAATGGCTTATCCTCGTTCTTCGCCAGATAATCGGAAAGTGCAAAAACGAGATCGTCGACAGTGTATTTCTCAAGGTCAATCTGCGTTCCGGTGAAGTAAACGATGAGGTCCCTGATTACGATTGTAACGGCTTCATCCTCATCTGTCGCACTTCCCTCTTCAATCAGACGGTCGGACGCATAGGCAAGGTATGAGTAAACAAGCGGGCCTGCAAATCTGCTCTTATCGCCGAGCACTTCTTCATCGACAAGAGCCGATGACATGCCGTATACTCCCGCAAGCGACTTCAGGGCCTCCTGATAACCGCCGGATACATAGAGTTTATTAGTACCCGCATCTTTGAGAAGGCCTGCACGTCTCTCATCAAGGAAACTGCCTATATCCGGTGCGGAGTTCTTATCGTCATCCTTTACAAACTCAAGTGTCGCGAGATCAAAAGTCTTTCTCTCAAATGCTGCCGGGCTCGCGCCGTCAAGGTATTTGTCATAAGTATTTTTGCTTGTCAGTGCAAGCTTTTCAAGCATCGCGCTTTCGGGTACAAGACCGTGATCCGCAGCAATATCGGTTCCGTAGCGGTCAAAGCCCCAGGCCGAAGGCGGAAGTTTCGGGAAAGCATCGTACCGGGAGATGAAATTCCTTATGCCGCCGTATACATCGCTCTTGATGTCGGCCTTACCGCCCTTTTTAAATGCAAAAGCCTTGCCCTTAGTGTCTTTTGCGTAGCTTTGGTCATCCCTGTTTGCCGCAACACTGAGTTCTTCATTTTTATCGGCATTGTTCTTTATCGTCGCGGGTGTCGCGAAGGTGTAGCAGTACACGTCCTCAGGTGTTATTGACACTGCGCCGTCGAAATACGCAATTCCGCCGCCGGCAAAGAAACCGCCTATCATATTGGCAAGTGCCCCGCCCCTGCTGTGTCCGGCAGTCCAGACTTTTATGTCACCGCTTATCTTTTTCTCTGCGATATATTGCTTCACAAAACGGAGTATCTCGTCTCTCGCGGCCTTGAAGCCCTGATGGATATCCCCGTCGCCTACAATGAAGTTTCCAGCCCATTCCTGCTTGTAACCGGCACTTCTGGGCATAATCGCGATGAGGGTGTAGTCCTTGCCCTTTTGGGTGATTGTCTTATGCGCAACGGCAACACCTGCGGAATTTTCGCTCTTCTCGAGCTTATAGTAAGCATTGGTTGACGCGTCTTCAAAGCCCATCTTAGTCAGTATGTCAAGGACATTCCGGGGATTTGATGATGCATCCGTGTCATACCGGTCAGCATCACCGTAGCAGCTTGCCGAAGAAATCGCAACCTGCGCAGAGAGAGTCTCAAGATGGGAACAGCCTTCAAAAGACGACCTGTTAAAACAGTCGTCACTGTAGCCGAACTCGTCCTCAGCCTGTATGGTGCTGCCCTCACTCGATGTGTACCTGTACTTATCCGTCAGCGCGAGTGCCGTAGGTGCCATAAAACCGACAGACAGCATGGCAACAAGAATCACGAGCAGAATTCTTTTGAAAAGCGGCATAAAAAGTCTCCTTTTAAGTAAAAGTGTTTATCATCCCCATTATAAAACAAACTCCCGGGGAATTAAACCCGGGAGTTCATGGAGCTGATAGCCGGATTCGAACCGGCGACCTCTTCCTTACCAAGGAAGTGCGCTGCCTCCTGTGCCATATCAGCATTTGATAACGCTCACATATAATAACACCCAATCCGTCAAAATTCAAGCGGTTTCTTGACATAATAATACGCGCGTTTTATAATTATTTCTGTCATAAAAACAGAATACATCATTGAAGGCGCGGCTTTTAATACTGTTTTGCAATTGTACAGCTGAGTATTTGATCATCCGGTTCGACTCCGGAACAACCACCATTACTGTATTTGAAACGCCGTCGTTTCAGCCGGTTGTTTCATAAGTCAGGAATCGGTCGCGTCTCGTTGTATGTTCTTTGGTGTGAAGAGTACAGCCCTTGGTT
>CAMYWC010000095.1:0-3855 GCA_947302545.1 uncultured Clostridia bacterium
ATGACCACTACGACATAATCTCGGCTTATCAGAAATCCATGCGCGGCTCGGATCCCGATGCCGCCATACACTACCTGGCACGGCTGCTTGAAGCCGGCGACCTCATATCTGCGGTCCGCCGCCTTCTGGTTTGCGCATGTGAGGATGTGGGCCTCGTCTATCCGCAGATAATTCCCATTGTCAAGTCCGCCTGCGACATAGCGCTCCAGGTCGGTCTGCCGGAGGCGCAGATTCCACTCGCCGATGCGGTAATCCTCGTGGCCACCAGCCCTAAATCCAATTCGGGCGTCACGGCCATCGAGACCGCGATGGCGGACATAGAGCGCGGCAACTCCGGCGCCATTCCGCGCACCCTGCAGAACAAGCACTTTGACGGAGAGGACCAGGCCGTCAAAGGCCAGTTCTATAAATATCCCCACGCTTTCCCGAACCACTGGCTCGATCAGCAGTATCTCCCCGATGCAATCAAAAATGTACGCTACTACGAGTACGGAGACAACAAGATTGAGCAGGCCACAAAGGCCTATTGGGACGCCATAAAAAGCGCAAAATAAAGAATATTCAATTGTTTTTCCAAAACAGAAAAATATTAAGTTTGACATTTTTTGGCAATCTTCATAAATACTTTCACACGTGAAACCAAAACGGACGCATGTTCATAATCAACGTAACTATGTACTTTAATAAAATGGCACAACTACGTTATTTCTGACTTGTCAATAGGTTTTTAACAAGTTTTTTTCGGACAAAATTCCAGAATTATACGAACTGTAATATATTTTGATGCCCCAAATGTGCAAAACTCGGTGGAAATTGCGGAATCAAAAAAAATATATAACGCAGTATAAGGCTTTTCGGGGCTTTTCGACGTTTTTGCGGAGAAAATCGGGGTTGACAAATTTCTCTATTACAAGCCGTTAAAAACTCTTTACCTGAAAATAAATAATCGTCACAATGCACATATTTAAGCCAAAATTTTGGAAGTATAAAATGCACAAAAGGAGGCCTGAAAATTGGGCCGAAATTTTACACTGAAAACCGACAACTGTAACTTGACAGTAAAAAATATTCATTGCCTGAATCCGGATTATACCCTCGACTGCGGTCAGTCCTTCCGCTGGGAGAAGAATTCCGAAGACCACTGGTGTGCCGTGGTCTCTTCAAAAGGCGGTCCTGTGTACTGCGAACTCAGTTTCCGCCAAAACAGGGACGGCACAAGTGACATAACCTTCTATGACTGCAACGAAAAGGAATTCAACGAAATCTGGATCCCCTACTTCGACCTTGACAGAGACTATGACTCAATCCTTAACGAATACTGCAAAGATAAGTATTTAAAACAGGCCGATAAGGAGTATTATGGTATAAGAGTCACAAACCAGGACCCCTGGGAGACCCTCTGCTCCTTCATCATCTCGCAGAACAACAACATACCGCGTATAAAAGGCATAATAGAGCGCCTCTGCGAGAACTTCGGAGAACCCGTAAGGACAATAACGACAAAAGAAGGTACAAAAAAGACTCTCTGCTCATTCCCGTCCGCAGAGAAACTGGCAAAACTTGAGCCGGAGGACCTGGCCCCTATCCGGGCGGGCTTTCGGAACAAATATATAATAGATGCCGCGAGAAAGACTGCAAGCGGCGAAATTGACCTCGAAAGATTAAAAGAGCTCCCGCTTGAAGAAGCGGAAGCTGAACTTCTTAAAATAAAGGGCGTCGGCCCGAAGGTCGCGCAATGCGTGCTCCTCTACGGCTGCCGGCAGGCTGATGCCTTCCCGCAGGATGTCTGGGTGAAGAGAATCCTCTCCGAACTCTACCCGCAGGGCTTACCGCCCTGCACGGCCGGCACCCGCGGCATCGCACAGCAATATCTTTTCCACTGGCGCCGCCACCTGGATGACACAGAGAAAGGAAGCAAAAAGTAATGTTTAACAAAATCAAAGAAAAACCCTGGTATCCCATGACGGTCGCCATCTGCACCGGCGTCCTGCTCTATGTCCTCCTGGCGCATTTCGGAGGCATCTGGGACGGCATAACCCAATTTGTGGGCTATTTCCGTCCTCTGATTCTGTCCTTCGTCTTTGCCTACATGATAAATCCCCTTTATAAGCTCTTCTTCAGTATCTTTGAGTTTGTAAAGAAGCCCAAAATACGCAAGGCAGTCGCAATCACGATCTCCTACATCGTTGTGCTTCTCTTCATAACCTTCGCGATTATGATTCTGGTGCCTCAGCTTATAGACAGCATCCAGACCCTCTCCGCCAACCTGCCCGAATATGTCGCACATGCGGAGAATCTTCTCGGAAAATGGGGCATCTCCAAGACCACAATCGATATACGCAATTTCATAGATACCTCAGAAGGTGCAATAAGTAATGCATTCAATCTCTTAAGCGACAACCTCGGCGGTATCCTCGAAGCTTCGGCAAGCGCCGGCAAGGGCGTCTTCCGCGTGGTAATCGCCTTCATCCTCTCAATTTACCTGCTCGCCGAAAAAGAGGTTCTCAAAACCGGTACGGACCGTCTGCTCAAGGCTTCTCTCTCTCCCGAGAGATATACGAGGACCATTAACTTCGCAAAAAAGTGTGACTGGATTTTCAGCCGCTACATCATCTTCAATATCGTTGACAGTATCATAATCGGCGGTTTAAACGGTATACTCATGGCTATCTTCGGCATGCAGTATGTCGGCCTCATATCCTTCGTAATTGCAATCACGAACCTCGTACCTACATTCGGACCTCTGGTCGGTGCCGTAATCGGAGCCCTGATTCTCCTCATGACTCACCCGCTCCACGCACTGATTTTCATCATAATCTCGCTTGTGCTCCAGATTCTGGACGGCTATCTTATCAAGCCGCACCTTTTCGGCAACCAGTTCGGTGTGTCCGGTCTCTGGATACTCATGGGCGTCATCGTAGGAGGCAACATGTTCGGCGTCATCGGCATCCTTCTTGCAATACCGGTAGTCGCAATCATCGACCACATGTACAGGACCTACCTTATTCCGACCCTCGAGGCAAAACGAGGCATAGCACCTCCGCCGGGCGATGCAGTTCCCGAAGGAAAAAGCCCGCAGGAAACCCCTGCAGACTCGTAAACATAAATAAAAAAAGCTCTGACAGAAATGTCAGAGCTTTTTTGGTGACCCGGACGAGAATCGAACTCGTGTTACCGCCGTGAAAGGGCGGTGTCTTGACCGCTTGACCACCGGGCCGTTGGTAGCGGGAGAGGGATTTGAACCCACGACACCCCGGGTATGAACCGAGTGCTCTAGCCAACTGAGCTATCCCGCCATTTATAAAAGCGCGAAAGTTATTATAACTTAGAGGGTGTTTGTTGTCAATGCCTTTTTGAGCGCTGCTGCGTCCTCGGCGATTATGTCGGGAGCATGTGCTTCAAGCTCCTCTTTCGAACCGTAGCCGGAGAGGAAAGCGGCGGAAGCAACGCCCGCTTTCTTTGCGCCGTCAATATCATAGAAACGGTCACCGATCATGACGACGCGTTTTGAAGGCTCAACACCGAGCGCCTCACAGGCGCTAAGGACAAGCCTCGACTTATCCGAGTTATGATTCTTGAGTTCAGGACCTATGACGGCATCAAAATACTTATCAATACCGAGATAAGGGATGGCGACATCAAGATAATGCTGCGGCTTGGATGAAGCCACGGCAATTTTAACGCCGCCTGCCCTGAGTGTCTCAAGCAGGTCGAGCATTCCGGGATAGAGTTCAAGCTCATAGACGCCTTTTTCCGTATAGTAGATACGGTATGTGTCGACAAGTGTGCTCGCAAACTCAGGTGTGACGCCGTACTGGTCCTCAAAAGTCAGGTAGAGTGGCGGGCCGAGAAACT
>CAMYWC010000096.1:0-3836 GCA_947302545.1 uncultured Clostridia bacterium
GCCGGCCTCGTCGAGTTCGCCCCAGTCGGGAACATAACCCGGATAAGTCGCACCATAGCGCGGATGGCCCATCTTTTCAGAGTGAACCTTGCCGAAATCAACCGTTCCGCCCTTAATCATCGCATAAAGGATGCAGGCGCGGTCTCTCATAGCCGTAAAGGGGCCTACATGAGGTGTGTAAACTCTGTTTCCGAGCTCATTGATGGCATAACGGGCATTACCGTGCCACATACCGAAAAGCGGTACGAACTGGTTAAGTTTAGCCTCTGTACCCCAGCAAAGAAAGCCATGAATCAGAATTACGGGATAATTCGTAGCTTTGTTCATTTCAATACCTCCAGTATTTGTTTTCAACATTATCATTTTAACATATCCTAAAGAGGCATTAGAAATAGAAATTAAGAATAAATTATTGTACATAGTGCTAAATTTCGTTAAAGAAATATCATATATATTCTAATTGCTTTAGTATACTTCATTTGGTACAATATTATATGTATTTTTCTATATGTGGGAGTATGTTCATATGCACAATCCCTTGAGTGCCGCTGCTCGCGCCAACCGCGCCATGATTGAGCAATACGGCAGATCAGACCTTACATTTTATCCTTACCTGATTATGAGAATCGTTTCCTGGGTTCTCCTGGTTTACATGCTCATAAAGGGTGAGTTCTCACACGCGGGACAAGCGGCGGCAGCGCTTGTTTTGTTCTGTGTGCCTCCGTTTTTCGAGCGCAAGGCACAGGCGGACCTGCCGAAGGTTTTCCTTTTCATAATTCTCTGCTTCATCTTCTCCTTCCTTATCCTCGGAGAGATATTCGAGTTTATGGGCAGAATCTTCTGGTGGGACACAATGCTCCATACGAGCTACGGTTTCATATTTGCCGCGTTCTCATTCTCCCTGCTTGAGGTGTTCAACAAGGACACGGAACTCAAGTTCAGGTGCTCGAAGGTTTATGTAATCCTTACCACAATGAGCATTACCATGTTCTTCGGAACACTCTGGGAGTTCGCTGAGTATGCAGCAGATCAGCTGCTCGGTTTCGACATGCAGAAAGACAGGCTCGTCGACCACTTCCAGTCAACGTTCCTCGACGAGACGCATATGAATGTGCCGATTCCCGTGAAAGATATTGAGTCAACCGTCATAAACCTTGCCGACGGCAATAAAATCGTTCTTGACGGTTACCTCGATATCGGCATATGGGACACTATGAAGGACCACTTCGTGGCCTTTGCCGGCGCGGCCGTATTTTGTATTTTCCTTGTTGCCTACCTGAAGACAAAAGGCAACAACAAACTGGCGGCGACACTTGTGCCGGTCCGCCATGACTGGAAGGCAGAGCCTCCCGTGGTCCGCGCCGCCCTCGCAAAAAAGCTTTTAAGAACCGAAAAAACTACTGAAGATAAAGAGGCTTGAAGATGCTGGACAAAACCATTGTCATTATTCCTTCCCTTGACCCCGACGAGCACCTCGTGCAGACCGTCGAGGGCCTTAAAGCCGCAGGCTTTAATCGCTTCGTACTCGTCGATGACGGTTCGGACGAGGAGCACAAAAAGAACTTCCCGGAGCCCTCGGACTCCGTAGCCGTTCTTCACCATGAGAAGAACAAAGGCAAGGGCGCGGCCCTGAAGACCGCGTTCTCATACATTGCCGAAAATCTTCCCGACGCGAAGTACATGGTCACCGTGGACGGTGACGGCCAGCACGCGCCGCCGGACGCAAAGAAGTGCGTCGAGGCCCTCGGCGACAATGAGAACCTCTGTATTCTCGGCGCGCGCTCATTCAAGGAGGACAACGTCCCCCTGCGCAGCAAGATGGGAAACACAATCACACTGTTTGTATTCCACAAACTCTGCGGCATTAAGATTTCTGACACACAGACGGGTCTTCGCGCCTTCTCAACGGCCCTCATCCCCGCCCTTCTGAAAATTGAAGGTGAGCGTTTCGAGTATGAGACGAATATGCTTCTCAAGTTCAAGCAGAACGGTGTGGAGATCGGTGAAGTCCCCATCGAGACAGTCTACATTGAAGAGAATCACGCCTCGCACTTCCGCACGGTTCAGGACTCATTCCTGGTTTACAAATTCATCCTGTCCTACGTGCTCAGCTCGGCTATCTCCTTCATAGTCGATATATCTCTCTTTGCAATCCTGCTGAAGATCTTCACAAAGAGCGGCATAACGGGCCCCGCCTTCGCCCTCTTCGGCAAAGAGATGACTCTGGTGCAGTTCTTCGCAACGGCCATAGCGCGTGCCGTTTCCTCGATAGTCAACTACACCATCAACAAGAAAAAGGTCTTCACCTATGAGAAGGCCGATGAGCAGAAGAAGGACAATACCATCTTCAAATATTACGCGCTTGCAATTCCCCAGATGTTTGTCTCGGCCTTCTCGGTCACACTCCTTGTAAGGCTTCTTCATATCCCCGCTGAGGCAACATTTGTCACTACGCTTCTTAAGGTCTGCGTTGACGTTATCATCTTCCTCGTAAACTACCGTGTCCAGAGGAGCTGGGTATTTGCCAACAGGCCATCCGATAATAAAGAGTTAGGTGGAAAAAACGATGAATGATTTAGAATATCTCACTTCGAAGTACCTCGTCGATGACGACGGTGCCGAAGAGCCGGCCCCGAAATCGGCCCCGGCTCCGAAAGCCGCGCCCGCAGACATCCCCATGTCCGCGAGAAAGCCTGTAAAAAGAGAGGCAATTCCCCTGTCAGCGCAGGAGGAACAGCCGAAGGCTTCGCAGAGGCGCGAGCAGCCGCGCAAGACGACTCAGCGCGCGCAGCAGCAAAAGCGCACTTCTCAGCAGCGCGCCAAACAGCAGCGCGCCCGACAGAATGTCCCGCAGCGCGAGCCTGATTACGAGCCTGACTATAATCCTCAGCCGAGAGCGAAGGCAAAGAAAAAGCCGAACTACGTCGGAAGATTCTTCCTCTGCCTTTTCACTCTCATCCTCATGGTAATAATCACCGTATTTTCCGCCTGTCTCGTCATCTCCTACGGTCCGAGTCCGACAATACGCAATATTCTCGTACTCTCCGCGAAACAGGCCAGTGCCACGAAATGGGTACCCGGTCTCTTCCTGTCAGATGCAGCCATCCAGGAGATTATAGATGCCAGTAACTCGGTAAACACTGACGTCGTAACTGTGGATGACATCGCCACGGACTCCGATGACGACGAATGGGCAGATGCCATTGACGGCATGAAACTCATCTTCCGTCAGGAGCCCAACTTCAAGGCGTATGTCCTTCTCATAAAGGACCCCTCCAGAGTAAAACTCGGCATCTCCTCCGAGAACTTCGCCGGTGCCACCGCCGGTATGCGTATCTTCGAGATAGCCGACAAATATAAATGTGTTGCCGCCATAAACGGCGGTGAGTTCGCCGATCCGGGCGGACAAGGCACCGGCGCTCAGCCGATAGGTATCACCTACTCCGACGGCAAATGCGTATGGGGCACCTCCACAAGCGGTACATTTATAGGCTTCGACAAGGACAACAAGCTTGTCTGCGTTGAAGGCATGTCCACAGCCAAGGGCACCGAGCTCGGTATCCGTGACGGCTGCTGCTTCATGTACAAGAACGTAATCATTGAGCGCGACGGCGACAACGTCAAACTCAACTATGCCGATGACAACCTCGGCATTGCCCAGAAGACCGCAATAGGTCAGCGTGCTGACGGCACCGTAATCATGATTGTTACGGACGGCCGTTCCGCTGAAAGCGTAGGCGCCACCAGGAACGACATGATAGACCTCATGGTCGAGTACGGCGCTGTAACGGCCGGCTCACTCGACGGCGGTTCATCCAGCATGCTCTACTACCGCA
>CAMYWC010000097.1:0-3806 GCA_947302545.1 uncultured Clostridia bacterium
TACAAGGGCAACATTATCCTTGCCGGACTTGAGAGCCCCTACACACTTTATTCGGAAGATATGGCAACATTCGGTGAGAGCGACTATGACCACGCAGATGCATCTGGTTTCATCAACCTCTACGGTCTGCCGATAAAGGTCCAGGCTCTCGCAAAGGAAAAGCAGAATGGTTAAAGTTTTTATAGACGGCAGCGCCGGCACGACCGGCCTTGTCGTGGAGGAGCGGCTCAAAAGCCGCGAGGGAATAGAACTTCTCAGTATTCCGGATGAACTGAGGAAGGATGCCGCCGCGAAGGCAGAGAAATTTGCCGAGGCGGATCTCGTCTTTCTCTGTCTTCCGGATGCGGCGGCAAAAGAGGCCGCTGCCCTGGCGGACGGGAACACCATCGTCATAGACACGTCGACGGCGCACCGCACCGACGACGCCTGGGTATAAAAGATATGCGCCTCAAAGCGCATCGCGAATCCCGGATGCCACGCGAGCGGTTTTATCGCCCTCGTCGCGCCCCTCGTAAAGGCGGGCATCATTCCTTCTGACGCATTGCTCTCAAGTTTCTCCGTAACGGGTTACTCGGGCGGCGGCAAGAAGATGATTGCCGACTACGAGGGCGAGGGCAGAAGCGAGCTGCTCGACTCGCCGATGCAATATGCTCTCTCCCAGGAGCATAAGCACATCCCCGAGATGATGAAGGTCCGCGGACTTTTAAATGCTCCGGTCTTCTGTCCGGTAGTAGGGGATTTCTACAGCGGTATGACCGTGACGGTACAGCTTTTTAAATCACAGATAAGCGGTACGGTCAGCGATATTGAAGATATTTACTCAAGCACCTATAAAAGCGGTGTGGTACATTTCGAAAAGTCAGAGGAGAGCGGCATATATGCGAATTCCCACAGCGGACTTGACGATATGGCCGTGACTGTGAAGGGAAACGATGAGAGAATTCTTCTCATCTCATCCTTCGACAATCTGTGTAAAGGCGCCTCCGGAGCGGCTATTCAGAACATGAACCTGGCTTTGGGTCTTGATGAGACGGAAGGTCTGATACTATGAAAGAGATAACAGGCGGAATATGTGCTCCGAAGGGCTTTACGGCCGCGGGCGTGCACTGCGGGATCAGAAAGAATCCCGGTAAGAAGGACCTCTCACTCATAATGAGTGAGGCTCCCTGCACGGCAGCGGCGGTATATACCACAAACCTTGTAAAGGGCGCTCCGATTCTTGTTGATAAGGAACATCTGAAGAACGGTGTTGCGCAGGCAATCATCTGCAACAGCGGTATTGCCAACACCTGCAACGCAAACGGTGTTGAGGTTGCGAATGCCATGGCGGACCTCGTCGAGAAGTACGCCGGAATAAAGGCAGACGATGTCGTAGTCGCCTCAACAGGCGTAATTGGCGAGCCCTTAAACCTCGAGCCCATCGAGGCCGGGCTTCCCGGGCTCGTAAAGGCGCTCTCGGCTGACGGAAGCCTCGATGCCTGCCACGGCATTATGACGACCGACACGGTTGAGAAGCAGGTCGCCGTCGAGTTTGAAATCGGCGGAGTGCCGTGCCGCATAGGCGGCATTGCCAAGGGCAGCGGAATGATCCACCCGAATATGGCGACAATGCTCGTTTTCATCACTTCAGACGTGAAGATAAGCGCTGCAATGCTGCAGAAAGCGCTCTCCGCCGACATAAAGAACACTTTCAACATGCTCAGTGTCGACGGCGACACCTCCACCAATGACACGGTGGCGGTCCTTGCAAACGGTCTTGCGGGCAATGCGGAAATCACCGAAGACGGCGAGGACTTTGCGGAATTCATGAAGGCACTGAACTCGGTCAATGTAGCTCTCTCCAGAAAGATAGCCGCAGACGGCGAAGGCGCCACGAAACTACTTGAGTGCAAGGTTTCCGGCGCGGCTTCTGAGGAGATTGCAAAAGTCTCCGCGAAGAGCGTCATCACCTCAAGCCTCGTAAAATCGGCTTTCTTCGGTGAGGACGCAAACTGGGGCAGGGTTCTCTGCGCGCTCGGTTACAGCGGCGCTGACCTCGACCCTGACACAATCGACCTCACATTCTCATCGGCAGCGGGCAGCGTTTTGGTCTGCAAAAACGGCGCAGGTGTTGAGTTCTCCGAGGAACTCGCAGCAAAGGTCCTGCACGAGGATGAGATTTTAATTGACGTCTGTGTGGGCGACGGACCCTTCGAGGCTACGGCCTGGGGCTGCGACCTCACCTATGAATATGTAAAGATTAACGGGGAGTACAGAACCTGATGACTACTGATTTTTCAAATGCCGAGAGGGCAAGAGTCCTTGTGGAGGCACTACCTTACATCGATAAATACAGGGGACAGTGTGTCGTTATCAAGTACGGCGGAACCGCCATGATAAACGAGGAACTCCGCTCCCAGGTGATGGAGGACATAGTTCTTCTCCACATGATCGGAGTAAAAGTCGTTCTCGTACACGGCGGCGGTCCCGAGATTTCCGAGATGATGGACAAACTCGGCAAGAAACCCGAGTTTGTGGACGGCCTTCGTGTCACTGATAAGGAGACCATGGAGATAGTCCAGATGGTCCTCTCGGGAAAGATCAACAAGACTCTCGTAAACTTACTCGAGTCAAAAGGCGGCAACGCGGTCGGACTCTCCGGCCTTGACGGCAGGCTCATCGAGTGCCGCATAACGGCCGAGAACCTCGGTTTCGTGGGCGAGGTTGAGAAGATCAATATCGAGCCCGTGACAGACCTTCTTGAAAAAGGCTATATACCGGTCATCTCGACAATCGGCTGTGACGAAGAGGGCAATGTCTACAACATCAACGGCGACACCGCCGTGGCTTATATAGCCGGTGTTTTGGAGGCCAAGCGTCTCATAATGCTCACTGATATCGCAGGAGTCTTAAAAGACAAGAATGACCCTGAAACGCTCATTCCCGAACTCACGATAGAGGAGGCTGGCAAGCTCTTTGAGGAGAATGTCATTGCCGGCGGAATGATTCCGAAGGTGGACTGCTGTATCACCGCGCTCTGCAAGGGTGTTCAGAAGGCCATCATAATGGACGGACGCGTTCCTCACTCACTCCTTATGGAGCTTCTGACAGATGAGGGCGCAGGTACAATGTTTGTGAAAGCTGAGAATTGATTATGGGAAACATTAAAGAACTCGATAAACAATACATCGCCGGTACCTACAGCAGGTTCCCGATTGTCATTACACACGGCAAGGGTTCTCTTCTCTACGATGAGGACGGCAAGGAATATATTGATCTCGGCAGCGGTATCGCCGTAAACTCCTTCGGCGTCTGCGACGACGAATGGATGGCGGCTGTCACCGAGCAGCTTCAGAAGATTCAGCATACTTCAAACCTCTATTACACCGAGCCCTGCGTGAAGGTGGCCGAAATGCTCTCAAAGATGAGCGGCATGAAGAAGGCCTTCTTCTGCAACTCAGGTGCTGAGGCAAACGAGGGTGCTATCAAGGCGGCAAGGCGTTATGCCGAGAAGAAAAAGGGTGCGAATTATTTCCATATAATCACCCTTGAAAACAGTTTCCACGGCAGGACGCTCACAACGCTTGCCGCTACGGGACAGCCCGTGTTCCACGAGCATTTCGGCCCGCTCACTCCGGGCTTCGTGAACATGCCCGTGAATGACATAGAGACACTTCTTGTCACCATCAGTGAGAAGAAGACCGCGGCAATCATGATTGAATGTGTCCAGGGCGAGGGCGGCGTCAACCCCCTCGACAAGGACTTCGTAAATGAGATTGCCAAAATCTGCAAGGAGAAGGACATACTCCTCATAGTCGATGAAGTGC
>CAMYWC010000098.1:0-3789 GCA_947302545.1 uncultured Clostridia bacterium
TGTTTTTCAGATGGGTCCAAAGGTCCTCATTTTCACGGAGTACAAAGTTCAAAACAATACCTCGAAAAGAAAAAGGCAACCGTAAAACAGTTGCCTTTTGTTTTTATTCAGCAGTCTCCTCTGCGGGAGCCTCTTCCTCAGCTGCGGGCTCTTCAGCGGGAGCCTCTTCTTCAGCAGCGGGCTCTTCTGCGGGAGCCTCTTCCTCAGCTGCGGGCTCTTCAGCGGGAGCTTCTTCCTCGGCTGCTGGCTCTTCTGCCGGAGCCGCTTCCTCAGCTGCGGGCTCTTCTGCCGGAGCCGCTTCCTCAGCTGCAGGCTCTTCTGCGGGAGCCTCCTCAGCAGCAGGTGCTTCCTCCTCTGTCTCCTCCTCAGGCGGTAAGAGAGCGCGGATAGAAAGGCTTACACGCTTCTTGTCGAAGTCAATCTCAGTAATCTTAGCGGTTACTTCGTCGCCTACTTTAAGGACATCCTGCGGCTTCTCGATGCGCTTGTTGGCAATCTGAGAGATGTGGATGAGACCGTCAATGCCGTCAATGACATTTGCAAAAGCACCAAAGGCAGTCATGCCCACTACTTTGGCGTTAACTACATCGCCTACGGCATAGGTGTTCTTGAGAATTACCCAAGGGTTGTCCTCGTCCTTCTTGTAGCCGAGGGAGATCTTGTTGTTCTCAAGAGCCTTGATGAATACTTCAACAGTGTCGCCTACGTTGAGAACATCGGAAGGATGTCTGATTCTCTTCCATGAGAGTTCGGAGATGTGAATCATGCCGTCAACTCCGCCGATGTCAACGAATGCACCGTAGTTTGTAAGTGATTTTACAACGCCGGTGTAAACCTGGCCGACTTCTGCCTGAGCCCAGAAAGCTTCCATAGCTTCCTTGCGGGCAGATGAGGTGTGGGCCTTGATAGAACCGACCGCGCGTCTGCGCTGCTTGTTAACTTCAATAATCTTGAAGCTGACTTTAGTATTTTTAAGGTCGTCCATCGGAGCGTCCTTGGGGATGCCTGTGAGTGAGCCGGGAATGAATACGCGTACACCCTTCTGGGTTGTAGCGATGATTCCGCCCTTGATGATGTCGGTAACAGTACCTTCAATCTTTTCGCCGGATTCCATGGCTGCTTCGAGTTCGTCCCAGGAATTTGCACTGTCAAAACGTTTCTTGGAGCACATAATTGTGCCTTCAACGTCATTGGTCTTCATAATAACGACATTGATTTCGTCACCGACCTTAGCCTCTTCAGCCGGGTCCGCTGTCGGGTCGAAACTCCACTCGTTATATGCGATATAACCTGTCTGCTTCCTTCCTATGTCAATCTGGATTTCAGTGGGAGTGATGCCTACGATGACACCCTTTACCCTCTGATCGGTACTCATGTTGCTTAATGATTCCTCGAGCATTGCCTCGAAATCCTCAGCAGCATTCATACTTTTGTTTTCTACTTCAGACATCGTCTCAAGTACCTCCTTTATTGTTTTGGCAGGCGTCGATGCCCCTGCGGTGACGCCGATGGTTTCTGCACCATCTAGGAAGTCTGCGTTTAGTTCCTTTGCCGATTCGATGAGGCAGGTCCTACAATTCTCCTTGCAGATGTTGTAGAGCTTAACCGTATTTGATGAATGCGTTGAGCCGATGACAACCATGGCATCGCATTCTCGTGAAAGGCGGTCTGCCTCTGCCTGCCTTTCCTGCGTAGCTTTACATATTGTATCAAAAACAGTCGCCTTTGTACACAATAAATTTATTATATTTAAAGATTTTTCCCATTCTCTGACGGAAAAGGTCGTCTGACTGACCACATATATGGCAGTATCGGGACAAGTGTCCATAAACTGCGTAAGTATGTCCTTCAGCTCATCGGCATTTTTGAAAACATGATAAGGACATCTGGCAAATCCGCAGATTCCGATAACCTCAGGATGATTCTCGTCTCCTGCTATGAGGAGAAGCGAATTCTCCGCGGGAATCTCTTCGACAATCTTGTGTATTTTTGCGACGAACGGACATGTCAGATCGATGTAGTTGATTCCGGAGTCGGCAAAATACTCGTATACCTCTTTCGAAACGCCGTGTGCACGGATAATGACATTTGCGTGAGGAGGAATCGCACGGAAGTCGTCCTCTATGTGTACACCCTGCCCTTTCAGGTAGTTGTTGATAACGTTGTTGTGAATTAGCTCACCGAGGCAGTAGATATCGGATTTTTCCTTGTCCTGGGCAAACTGATACGCGCCTTTGACGGCGCGTTCAACGCCGAAGCAAAAGCCTGCGGTTTCAGCAAGTTTTATTTCTGGCCGTCTTTGTCCCATAATTCAATGATTCTCTCCATAATAAGGTTTGTTGCCGCTTTGAGTTCCTTTGACTTGGGCTTGTCACCGAGACCGAGTTCCTCGAAAGGTATTACTTCTCCCAGACGGATTACATACTTATCCTTCTTTCCCTTAACCGTAGGGCCTCGGTATACGGACATGGGTACAACATTCGCCTTTGTTTCACGGGCAATGAGAGCGACACCGGCCTTCGCATTTTCAACTTTCGGACGGGAACGTGTCTTATCTCTTGTGCCCTCGGGGAAAACGAGAAGGCAATGTCCCTCGTTTAAAACTCTGAAAGCATATTCAAGTGAGTCCCTGTCAGCAGTGCCGCGCTTTACGGGGAAACCGCCGAGAAAGAGAAGAGGAATCTTGGTGTAGAACACATGGAAGAACTCCTCTTTGACCATGAAATACATCGTTCTCATATTGTGTTCCTTGTAGAGTATTCCCGTGAGCGCAATGGGGTCAAGACCTGCGACGTGGTTTGAGCAGATCATTACGGGACCTTCTTTCGGAAGGTTCTCGCAGCCGTGGTACTCGAAATTGCCGAATTTTACCCAGCATACGAGTCTTACGACGGGATAGAAAATTCTGTAAGTCCACTTCTTCTTTTTTATGGGCTTGTCCCAGGTGAAGTGGTATTCTTTCTCATTGTAGAATTTCAGTCTGTCCTTGTTGGTGATAATCTGTTCGGGCATTATTTTCTCTCCTTGTAAAGCTGAATAATCGTCTCTTTTACCTCGTCAAAAGTCATATCGGAAGTGTCAACGAGGACTGCGTCATCCGCCTGTTTAAGCGGTGCAATCTCCCTGTGGGAGTCCTGGTAGTCACGCTCAATGAGTTCGCGGAGAACATCATCATAATTGACCTCTTTCCCCTTCGCCGTGAGTTCGTCAAAGCGGCGCTTTGCGCGGACCTCGGCAGAGGCTGTGAGGAAGATTTTAAGCTGTGCGTCCGGAAGAATAACCGTGCCTATGTCACGTCCGTCCATGAGGACATCCTTCTCCCTCGCTATCTTTCTCTGGAGTTCAAGCAGGAACTCACGGACAGCGGGTATGGCGGAGACATTGGAGGCGGCCATCGAGACTTCGGGAAGCCTTATGTCGGTCGATACATCCTCGCCGTTTAACATGACACGCTGTTCGCCGTCAATGTAAGTGAAGTCGACGCTGACTTCTGAAAGAGCTGCGCTGACCTTGTCGGCGTCGTCAGTCTTTATGCCGTTTCGGAGGCAGTAAAGACCGATGGCTCTGTAGAGAGCACCGGTGTCCACATAGATGAAACCGAGCTCTTTCGAAACGGCCTTTGAAATGGTGCTTTTTCCCGCACCTCCGGGGCCGTCTATGGCAATATTGAACATTCTGTCACCTCTGTTGTCATTTATGCTGATGCCGGCTGTATAGCCGGTCGTAAAAGCTATCTGGAGATTGAACCCGCCGGTGTATGCGTCAACATCTATAAGTTCACCGGCAAAA
>CAMYWC010000099.1:0-3783 GCA_947302545.1 uncultured Clostridia bacterium
TTCCCGGCGCATTACCCATGGCCATCAAAGCACCTTCAATGGCGATAGTACCGGAGCCGCAGAGCGGATCGTAAAGTGTATGATAAGGGCGCAGACGCGCCAGAGTACACAGTGATGCGGCCAGGGTCTCCTTTATGGGAGCGTCGTTTGCGGCAAGCCTGTATCCGCGCTTATGAAGGCCTGCGCCGGATGTGTCAATTGTCAGCGTCACGAGGTCCTTCATAATCGAAAATTCTATTGCGTACTTTGCACCGGTCTCTTCGAACCAGCTGATTCCGTACTTTGATTTCAGACGTTCAACAACAGCCTTTTTGATAATCGACTGGCAGTCGGAGATTGAGAAAAGCTGCGAGTTTCTTGAATAGCCGCCCTTGATCGGGAACTCGTCGTTCCTGCCTATCCATTCTTCCCAGGGCAGGGCCTTCGTCTTTTCAAACAGTTCTTCAAAACTGCGCGCCTCAAAACTGCCGACGACAATCTGGATACGCTCCGCGTGCCGCAGGCAGATGTTTGCGCGCGCCAGCATGTGCTCATCGCCCGTGAAAAACACCCTGGCATTCTCGCAGACTACATCGCCCGCGCCTATAGCTTTAAGTTCATCGGCAATCAGTGCCTCGAGTCCCATGAGACACGGGACAGCAAATTTAATATCCATATTCATCTCTCTTAAAAAAATATGCAGAGTGTGCGAGTCACTCTGCATTATTGTTTATCTTCGAGCGCCGCTGCGCTTTCCGTAACCCGAGTGCTTTGTATCTGATGAGCGCTTGAGGTCTGCCATCTTCTCTTCGGAAGAGGTCTTCCACTTGCTCATCATCTCTTCAAAGCTCATGTTTTCGGGATCATATTTCTGTTTCTGTCCCTGCCATACGTTGGGCGCGGACTGTCTCTGCGGTCTTGACGGCCGCTCCTTCTTTTCCGGGTCACCGTCCGCCTGCTTTACAGACAGAGCGATTTTTCCTTTTTCATCAATGTTGATGACCTTGACCCTGATATCCTGACCCACCTCAAGGTAGTCAGCAATATCGTTGACATAGGTTGATGCGATCTCCGAGATATGAACCATTCCGGTTACCCCCTCGCCGAGATCAACAAATGCTCCGAATTTGGTAAGGCCTGGTACCTTACCGTCAAGAATCATGCCGGTTTCCGGTGCCATATAGTGATAAAACCCTCCAAAGGTCAATTACCCGAAGAGATGTCGTAATAGACCCTCTCTCCCGGAAGAACATAACCCAGGACATCCCGGGCAATTCTTTCTATGTAAGCCGAATCGTCACCGTCAGAAAGAACGCTTTGGAGTTCATCATTCTTCTCCTGCTTCTCAGCTAGAACCTGCTGAGCCTGCGCCACCTGCTGTGCCTTTTCGCTCTTCTCCATCTGAAGCGATACAAGGGAGATAACGAAATAACCGATAACGGCAATAATGGCAAGAGTCAGGAAAAAACTGGTAGACCTCTTTTTCTTTTCGGTGCCCTTTTGTGTATTCTGCTCAGCCAAGTTATCACCTCCGTTGATTTCTTTCCCCTATTCAATGTAATTATATAATGAATATTTAAGTGAATACAAGAGTTTTTTATTACAGAGGGCGATACATTTCACCCGCGTTCTCCTTGGTGGCATGTTCTTTGACGTCAACCACCTGAACCTTTATTGTCTTCTCGCCCATTTTAATCTCTATGACATCGTTTTCCTTGACATCATATGAAGCGCGGGCGACCTTGCCGTTGACACTGACATGACCTGCATCACAGAGATCATTGGCAACGGTTCTGCGCTTAATTATTCTTGAGACTTTGAGATACTTGTCAAGTCGCATAAAACACCTCATAAAAACCGGGAGAGGCATTGCGCCTCTCCCTTGTGATAAAACTATTTATCTTACGGCGTCCTTGAGACCCTTGCCTGCCTTGAAAGCGGGAAGCTTGGAAGCGGGAATTGTCATCGGGAGACCTGTCTTCGGGTTGTGGCCCTGCTTCTTAGCGCGTTTTCTTACTTCGAATGTACCGAAGCCAACGAGCTGAACCTTGTTGCCCTTCTTGAGAGCCTTTGTGATGTTAGCTGTAACAGCGTTAACTGCTGCTTCAGCGTCTTTCTTGGAGAGGTTAGCATCTTTTGCTACTGCTGCAATAAGTTCAGATTTGTTCATTTTTAGTCCTCCATTAAAAAATTCTAAATGTTTTGGTTCGGCAAACCACAAAATATTGTGGATACCAAATGTCCGAACTACAATTGACATATTAACCTAAAACTTTCAGTTTTTCAAGTACTTTCGCGATTTTTTGGCCTTTTGGAAGAGATAAAATGTAACTTTTTGTAAGAACTTTGAAAAGCATTAGTGAAATTAGCCAAACAAAGATGGCCGCGATTAGTGAAACTATACAAACCAAACCGCTCGCCAGATAAGGCGTAAAGAGGTAAACAGAAAGGAAACTTGCCCCTCCTGCAAGGGTTCCGACCATTATCGGCTTGATCAGACAGTCCGTCCAATCCAGTTTACAACCTGTAACTTTCAGAAGAACCAGAAGGTTGTTCAGCACTATGACAATATAACAGAGTACAGTACCGATGGGAGCACCTTTGATGTTAATTTCCGGATTGCCGACCAGGACGAAATTGCAGATTATCTTTACAGTCGCGCCGATAAGCAGCGATTTTACGGGCACATCTGCCCTGCCGACTGCCTGAAGCATATTGTTAATCGGGGTTGATACGGCAAGGAACAGCGCAAAGCCTCCGAAAATCGCGACATAAGGCGCGGAGATATCAACTGTTTTGCTTAAAGGATAAAGTACGCGAAGCATGGGAAGCGAAATAGCCGCCATGACAAAGCCCGCCGGTACGGCAAGGAGCGTAGCTGTTTTAATTACGGTCCTTATGGCACCCTGCATCTTCTCGTGATCCGAAGTGGAATATGCGGCGGCAAGCACCGGTATGGCGCTTACGCCGAGAGTCATGATGACAGTGGGAATCAGGTTGCGGAAGTCGAGCGCGACGCCGTGCCCATATCATTGATAACGGGATACATGCCGCGTATTACGCCTTCACCTGCCGCAACAGCATGTTTGAGCCTGCTCTGGACAGTGGTCGTATCAATAAAATTGGTAATGTTTAAGACAAGTGCCGATGTAGCTATCGGTATAACGGTATTTATAAGCGTCTTAACGAGTTTTCCGGTCTCCTCGGGTTCGGGTGAGCCGAGCAGTTCTTCCTCTGTTATACCGTCACCGCGTGAGTGATAGACAACGAAACAGAAGAACAGAGCCAGGAGCGTTCCGACAGTGACGCCGAATATGGCCGCAGCTGCCGAATAAGGCGCAACGGCATTTATGACATCAGCCTTTGTCTCACACGGTATGCCGAAAGCAGTGCCGTGTGCGCGATACTCATTAAGTCCCCTGTTCAGCACGAGCTGCGAGAGCAGGATGCCGAAGAAGAGCTTGCCTATGCATTCGAACACCTGGGAATAACCGGTCACACGCATATTGCGGAGGCCTTCATAATAGCCTCTGTAGGTCGACATAACGCAACAGATGAATATTGAAGGTCCAATGGCGAGAATGCTGTAGAAAGCCTTGGGAGAACCTACCAGGTAATGTGAGAAAGGATAAGCGAGACCGAGAATCAGCAATGTGCCGACTATACCGGTGACAAGGAAGACTCGCTTCGCTGCATCCCTGACCTTTCTTACCTCTTTATACCTTCCCGTCGCCATGCGCTCGGAAATCATCTTTGAGACCGCCACAGGCAGTCCTGCCATTGAAATGGCGTAGATCGGTGTAT
>CAMYWC010000100.1:0-3777 GCA_947302545.1 uncultured Clostridia bacterium
CTCCTGCCAAGAAGGAAGCAGCTCCGAAGGCGGCAGCAGAGAAGAAGGCTCCTGCCAAGAAGGAAGCAGCTCCGAAGGCGGCAGCAGAGAAGAAGGCTCCTGCAAAGAAGCCCGCAGCTCCGAAGGCAGAAGCAGCCAAGAAGGAAGCAGCTCCTAAGGCAGCAGCCGAGAAGAAGGCTCCTGCAAAGAAGCCTGCAGCCACAAAGGCAGCGGCTCCGAAGGCAGAGGCTGAGAAGAAGGCTCCTGCAAAGAAGCCCGCAGCTTCCAAGACAGCAGCTCCGAAGGCAGCAGCTGAGAAGAAAGCTCCTGCAAAGAAGGCTCCGGCAAAGAAAGAGACAAAGGCTGAATAAGAAGGGAGTGTAAGTTTCTATGGCACATAAGAAAGGTATGGGTTCTACCCGTAACGGTCGTGACTCCGAAAGCAAACGCCTCGGTGTCAAGAGAGCAGACGGTCAGTTTGTTCTTGCAGGCAACGTCCTTGTAACGCAGAGAGGAACACACATCCACCCGGGCAACAATGTCGGCAAGGGTTCAGATGACACACTCTTCGCTAAAATCGACGGTCGCGTTAAGTTCGAGAGAATGGGCAAAGACCGCAAAAAGGTCTCTGTTTACGCGGTAGAAGAACAGTAATCACAAAAGAGCAGGTCGGATGACCTGCTCTTTTCTTTATTTGACGAAAGGGCATTATAATACTATAATTAGGTATCATTTTAAGAGGGAGTTTATATATGAATCCTTCAAGAGTATATGTCGGCGTAGACTTGGCCGCCATCTCGGAAAACGTAAAGAATATCAAAGACAAGGTCGGACCGAACGTCAAAGTCATGGCTGTCATAAAGACTGACGGCTACGGACACGGTGCGGTGGCAATCGCTCATGCCTTAAATGACACGGGCGTGCATTCCTTTGCCGTCGCGACAATAGATGAGGCGCGTGAACTGCGCAGTTCGGGTATCAGGAATCCCATTCTTATACTGGGTTATGTATTCCCTAACGACCTTCAGGATGTCATAGATTACAATATCACTTCAACGGTATTCTCCTATGAGTCTGCGAAAATGATTTCTGACTATGCCGCTGAGCGCGAAAAGACTGCAAAGATTCACATAAAACTCGATACCGGCATGGGCCGTATAGGCTTCATTCCCTGCAGGGAGTCGGTCGAGGAGATAAAGAGAATATTCAGCCTTCCGAACATTGAGGTTGAGGGCGTATTCTCGCATTTCGCAAAAGCCGACGAGGCAGATCTCGCCCCCGCCAGGGAGCAGGCGAAATTCTTTGAGAACTTTGTAAGTGAACTTGAAGCAGAGGGCTGCAAGTTTGCCATAAAGCATATCTGCAACTCCGCCGGAGTACTTGCCTTAAACGAGAACTATGACAATATGGTAAGGGCCGGAATTATTATTTACGGCCTTTTACCGAGCGCGGAAGTAAAATGTGACATAGCTTTGAAGCCTGCGCTTGAGCTGGTTTCGCATGTGGCATATGTCAAGGAGGTGGGCGCAGGTTTCACCGTAAGTTACGGCTCAACCTATACGACCACCGGTGACACGAAGATTGCAACTATTCCGGTGGGCTACGGCGACGGTTATCCGCGCTCGCTCTCCGGCAAAGGCCGTGTAATCATAAACGGCTGCTACGCGCCGATTATCGGCCGCGTATGTATGGACCAGTTCATGGTGGATGTCACGGATGTCCCGGATGTCAGACAGGGAGACGAAGTCAAACTTATAGGACGTCAGGGCGACTGTGAGATAACGGTGGATGAGATTGCCGGTATTGCCGGCACGATAAACTATGAAATAGTCTGCGGTATCAATAAGCGCGTACCCAGGATTTACAGATACTGAGGAGATTCTTGTGAGAAGAGTACTGGCATATTTAAAACCATATATTCCTCTGGTAATACTCTCCATTGCATTCCTTGTCGGTCAGGTCTATACGGAGCTCTCGCTTCCGAACCTCATGAGCGACATAGTGGACAAGGGAATATTGCTTCAGGGGATTACACCTGAAGAGAGAAACGGCTTTATCAGGTCCATCGGACTTGAGATGCTGGGTGTCTCTCTTCTTTCCATTGCCTGTGCAATAGGTTCAAGCTTCTTTGCAATACGTATTTCCGCGGGAGTTTCAAGGAGACTCCGCAGAGATCTGTTTGCCAAGGTGAATGAGTTTTCAAACGCGGAGATAAGTAAATTCTCCACTGCATCGCTCATAACCAGGACAACGAACGATGTAACGCAAGTACAGAACTTCATAACAATGGGACTCATGATGATGCTCTTCGCACCCTTCATGGGTCTCGGTTCGGTTTATATGGCGCTCACACTGTGCAGGGAACTCTCCTGGACTGTTCTCACCGCGGTAATAGTGATAATAGTCATACTGGGCATACTCATGGTGGTCGTAATGCCGAAGTTCAAGGCATTGCAGAAACTCACCGACAGGCTCAACCTGGTTTCCCGTGAGGGACTCTCGGGCATGATGGTCATCCGCGCTTTCGGAAATGAACAGCACGAGGCTGAGCGTTTCCGCGAGGCCAATGAGGACCTCACATTCACGACGAGGTTTGTAATGCGTTCGATGGCCCTCATGGGACCGGTCATGGCACTTATAATGTCCGGACTTCAGCTCGCAATCGTATGGTTCGGAGCAAAGCTCATAAACCTGCAGGAGCTCCAGCTCGGTGAGATGATGGCGTTCCTTCAGTATGCGCAGCATATTCTCATATCCTTCCTCTTCGTATCGGCAATCTTTATAATGGTGCCACGTGCCCAGGTCTCTGCGCAGCGTGTCGCAGAGGTGCTTGATACCGAGATAAGCAGAAAGGACAATGAAGGCGCGGAGGACTTTGCTCCCTGTTGCGATGACCTCCGGCGTATTCGAACACGTCTCATTCCGCTATCCCGACGCGGAGGAAGACGTCATAACCGACGTGTCATTTACGGCAAAACCCGGCGAGACGACGGCCTTTATCGGCTCGACGGGCTCCGGCAAGTCCACACTCATAAACCTCGTCCCGAGGTTTTATGACGTGACTGCCGGCTCGATTAAAATAGACGGCCGCGACATAAGGGATGTAAAGCTTCACGATCTTCGTGAGGCCATAGGTTACATACCCCAGAAGGCCGTCCTGTTCTCGGGAACCATAGAGTCAAACGTAAAATACGGTAATGACAGCGAAGATATCAGCGAGGCCATAGAAGTCGCGCAGGCGGCTGAGTTCGTCTATGAGAGGGAGGAGGGCATAGAGGCCCCGATTTCCCAGGGCGCGACCAATGTCTCGGGCGGACAGAAGCAGAGACTTTCAATTGCCCGCGCCCTCGCGAAGAAACCGCCGATATACGTCTTTGACGACAGTTTTTCGGCACTGGACTTTAAAACTGACGCTGCGCTTCGCGCGGCTTTAAAGAAATATACCGGCGCATCGACGGTACTTATCGTCGCACAGCGCGTCTCCACCATCATGAACGCACAGCAGATTATAGTGCTTGATGAGGGAAAAGTGGCAGGCAAGGGAACCCACAGGGAACTCCTTGAGACCTGTCCTTATTACAGGGCTATCTGCGAGTCCCAACTTTCAAAGGAGGAGCTCGGCTAATGGCACAGGCATCAGAGATTAAAGTCCAGGCTCGTCCTCAGAGAATGGGACGCGGACCCGGATCGATAATGATGGGCGAGAAGGCCAAGGACTTCAAGGGCACGACAAAGCGCTTCTTTAAGTTTGTGGCGCCCTACAGGTACAAACTTCTCTTAGTTGTAATTCTCATAGTC
>CAMYWC010000101.1:0-3769 GCA_947302545.1 uncultured Clostridia bacterium
TATCGACTGCCGAAATAACCAGAGCCTCATCCATGGGCAGAATTACGCTTCTGTATCTGGTGATGCTCTTCTTGTCTCCGAGAGCACCGGCAAACGCCGTACCGAGGGCGATTCCGATATCTTCAATGCTGTGGTGAAAATCAACGTAGGTGTCTCCGACACACTTCAAATCGAGATCAAATCCGCCGTGGCGTGCAAAGAGAGTGAGCATGTGATCCATGAAGCCTATGCCTGTATCAATATTGCTTTTGCCGCTGCCGTCAAGATTAAGCGTAAGCACTATATCTGTCTCAGCGGTCTTCCTTTTCACTTCAAAGCTTCTCATGAGAGCACCTCCGAAATCTTCTCAATAAGTGTGTCCATCTGGCTGCGCGTGCCTATCGTTATTCTCACGAATTCAGTCAGTCCCGGTTTGTCAAAATATCTTACCAGTACGCCCGCATCTTTCAGTTTCCGATAAAGCTCGCCGCCGGAGATTTTCGGGTTCTTCGCAAACACGAAGTTGGCCTTTGAAGGAAGAATCTCAAAGCCCAGATCCTCGAGCGCATATACCGTGTAGACCCTGGTCTCCTCTATCTCTCTGCAGTTGGCGATATAGTACTCGCTGTCCGCGAGCGCCGCCATTCCCGCAGCCATCGTCATGCGGTTTACATTGTAAGGATTCATCGAATCCTTTATTGTCTTCATATCGTTTATCAGTTCCTCAGACGCTATCGCAAAGCCGAGCCTTGCGCCCGCAAGGGAGCGTGATTTTGAAAATGTCTGAGTGACAATCAGGTTCCCGTATTTCTTCGTGAGCGGGACAACGCTCTCCGCGCCGAAGTCGACATATGCCTCGTCGATAATCACTATGTTGTCCGGATTTCCGGCAACAATTCTCTCTATGTCAGACACGGAGAGGCATATGCCCGTAGGCGCGTTCGGATTTGCTATGACAATATTGTCACCTATTCCGATATAGTCATCAACATTTATCCTGAAATCCGATGTCATAGGTATCTCCCTGTAGGAAATGCCGTTCAAGTTCGCTATGACGGGATAAAAGCCGTATGTCACAGCCGGAAAGACAATCGAGTCGCAGAAGGCCATGAATGCGAAATTCAAAGCCTCATCCGAGCCGTTCGTGACGAGGACGTTTTCCGGTCCCACGCCGAAAGACGAAGCGAGAGCATCTGTAAGAGCCTTTGACTCGGGATCCGAATAGAGATTGAGTCTTGAGGCCTCTTTGAAAGCCGCGTCAAGCACCTTAAGTGACGGCGGGTACGGTGACTCGTTCGTATTCAGTTTCAGATACTTTCTGTCCTGCGGCTGTTCGCCCGGGACATAGGCATCAAGAGTACTGTATTTTTCAAGAAAGAACTTACTCATTATTAATCCTCCGATGAGAATCTTGAAACCGCGCTCTTCGCGTGGCCGTGAAGGCCTTCCTTGTCAGCGAAGTAGGCTATGTCTTCAGCGACCTCGGACAGGGCGTCCTCGGTGTAATACGTAAACTGCATCTTCTTTACGAAGTCATCGACTGAAAGCGGGCTTGAGAACCTCGCAGTTCCTCCCGTGGGAAGGACGTGGTTAGGTCCCGCGAGGTAGTCACCGAGCGCCTCGGGACAGTTTCTGCCGACAAACACGGAACCGGCATTCTTCACGAGTTTCAGCATCTCCATGGCATTGTCACAGCAGAGTTCCAGGTGCTCCGGAGCAATCTCGTTTGCTATGTCTATCGCAAGTTTAATATCGTCAGCGACAATTATCTTGCCGTTGTTTTCTATGGATGTACCGGCGATTTCGGCACGCGGCAGAAGCGGTATCTGACGTTCCAGTTCAGCCTGTACGGCCTTCGCAAGGTCCATACTGTCAGTGACAAGTACGGCGCTCGCCATCTTGTCATGCTCGGCCTGGCTGAGCATATCGGCAGCGACTATGCGGGGATTGCTTTTGCCGTCTGCGACGACAAGGATCTCTGAAGGTCCGGCAATCATGTCTATGGCGACTGCGCCGAAGACCTGCTTTTTTGCCTCAGCGACAAAGGCATTGCCGGGACCGGTGATCTTGTCAACCTTCGGCACGGACTCCGTGCCGTAAGCGAGAGCGGCAACGGCCTGGGCTCCGCCCATTTTGAATATTCTGTCCACACCGGCAACCTTTGCAGCGACAAGAATATTCGGATTAATCTTGCCGTCTTTTCCGGGAGGAGTTGCCATTACGACCTCGCTGCATCCGGCAAGTTTCGCCGGAATACAATTCATTAAGACAGAGGAGGGATAAGCTGCCGTACCGCCCGGGACATATATGCCCACCTTTTCGAGCGGTATGACCTTCTGTCCCATGACAACGCCGTTTTGCTTCTCGATTTTAAAGCCTTCCCTCACCTGACGGCCGTGGAATTCCCTTATGTTTGAAGCTGCGAGGTTCATGATGCGGATGAACTCGTCTTCGACGAGTGACACAGCCTCATCAATCTCATCTGCAGTCACTTCAAGAGCTCTCAGGTCAACTCCGTCAAACTTTCTGCAGTACTCAAGAACGGCTGTGTCTCCGCGCTTGCGGACATCCGCGATTATCTCCGACACGGGAGCAGATACATCTGCCGAAGCAGTGCCCCTCTTGAAAATCTCGCTGTTTGAAACAGCACCGTATTCAAATATCTTAATCATTGTTAATGCACCCTGTAAGTTCTGTTATTGCGGCATTCTTAAACTTATAACTTACCTTATTTGAAATGAGTCTCGCGCTTATCGGGACTATGTCCTCAAGCGGCACCAGATTATTTTCAAGTAAGGTTTTTCCGGTCTCGACAATATCGACTATGACGTCTGACAGTCCGAGGATCGGAGCCAGTTCTATTGAGCCGTTGAGTTTTATTATATCTATCTCGCGGCTCTTGTCCGCATAGTATTCCTTGGCAATGTTCGGGAACTTTGTCGCGACACGCAAAGTCTTGGTCCGGTCATCGGAAAAGTCCTTAAAACCGGCGACAGCCATTCTGCACTTGCCTATGCCGAGGTCGGAGAGTTCATAGACATCGGGTTCATACTCAAGAAGTATATCCTTGCCTGCGACACCGAGGTCTGCAGCTCCGCGTTCAACGTAGATTGCGACATCCGACGGTTTTACCCAGAAGTATCTGACTCTCTTTTCGGGATTTTCGAAAGTGAGCTTTCTGCCCTTCTCCTTTATTGCCGGGCATGAGAAGCCGGCCTTCTCAAAGATTTCATAGGCGGCCTCACCCAGCCTGCCCTTCGGCAGCGCTATGTTCAGCCACGGCTCCTTCTCAGTCTCATCGGCCGCAGTATCGAGTCTCTCAAGCCTGTCGGTATAGACCGCAAATCCTATGGCACCGGCTTTTTTGCCCATTTTGGCAAGGAGATTGTCATAACGTCCGCCCGAGAGAACCTCGTCCGGGACACCGTTTATAAAGCCCTTGAAGAATACGCCGTTATAGTACCGCATATCATAGAACATCGTCATGTCGAGATATACCTTGTCGGCTATTCCCTTATCCCTGAGCTTAAAGAATATCTCCTTAAGTTCCTCTATCGGAAACTCGAGTTCCTCAACATAAGCAATTGAAGCGAGGCGGTTGATTCCGTCGCCGAGCGGCAGGTAAAGACCGGTAATCTTCTCAAGAGCGGATGCGACCTGCGGATTGACACCGGCGTCCTCGGCATATTGTCTGACCGCTTCGGTGTTCCTGGAAGAAATCAGTTCAAGCACTTCTGCAGGAGCAGGGAAATTGCTCAAAAGTTCCGAGAGGAAGGCCGCATGTGAGATA
>CAMYWC010000102.1:0-3749 GCA_947302545.1 uncultured Clostridia bacterium
ATCGGTATACCGAGCATTGAGCCGATATTGCAGACGGGTACGATTGAGTTCCTGATCTTTATGGGAAGGTATCCTGTCGCGTGCTGTGCGGCGTGGCCGGCCTCATGGCAGGCAACGCCTATGGCAGCGACACTTGTGCTGCCCGCGACTGACTCGGAAAGGCTGATTATGTTTGTCTTCGGATTGAAGTTGTCGGTGAGTTCACCGGGGATGCGCTCAATGCCGACATCGGTTATGCCGTAATAGTTGAGCACCATCTGAACCGCGCGCTCCGCGGTGATGTTCTTTGAGCTCATTACCTGAGCGTATCTCGAATAGGTTCTCTTAACCTTGTTGGACGCCGCCATGGCGACGAAGAACATGATTATGACGAGATAATATAAAGGGTCCCAATACATTATTCGAACACTCCTTCCAGTGCGTGGCCGAGAAGATACACCTCCGCGCTCATTCTCCTGCCGTTTTGGGGTTGAATCTCAGTTATTTCTATTTCTTTATTGTTTCCCGTTGCGACAAAGAGCCTGTCTTTTTCAGTTCTTATCGTACCGGGTTTTTCGGTGGTTCTGTTGTCTGTTTTTCTTGTTGTGTGGACCTTGAAAGTTGCGCCGTCAAGCGTTGTCATGGCTGTCGGCCAGGGATTAAGACCGCGCACCTGATTGTGAATCTCCGGGGCAGTTTTTGTCCAGTCTATAGGGCACTCGTCCTTGGTCAGCATCTTCGCGTAGCAGGACTTTTCATCGTCCTGTTTTTTCGCGTTTTTCCTGAATTCCTCAATGTTTTCGAGGGTCTCTTCAATGGTGTCGGCAGCGAGTACCGCAAGTCTGTCAAAGAGCTCTCCGGCGGTTTCGTTCTCACCGATTTCTGTCGTTTTGACGTTCAGTACATCGCCCGTGTCAAGGCCCTCATCCATCAGCATTGCGGTGATTCCGGTCTCGGTTTCGCCGTCAATGACAGCGCGCTGAATGGGCGCTGCTCCGCGGTACTTCGGAAGAAGTGAGCCGTGGGCGTTTACACAGCCGTATTTCGGGAAATTCAGGACATCGCTTTTGAGAATCTGTCCGTATGCGGCAACGACTATGACATCCGGTTTCAGGTCCTCGAGTACGGGCATGGCCTCGCCGTGCTTTAAACTCTCGGGCTGAAAGACGGGAATATTCAGTTCTTCCGCCTTCACCTTGACATCTGAAGGAGTCAGGGTCATATGCCTGCCCTTCGGCTTGTCAGGCTGGGTGAATACCCCTGCCACTTCATGCTTCTCCGCCAGTCTCACAAGTGTCGGGACGGCGAAGTCAGGGGTGCCCATGAAAACTACTCTCATTATTCTTCCTCAGCTGTTTTCTGCTCTTCCTTCGGGGTCGGATTCGGGTTTAAACGCTCGGTGAAAAGCACGCCGTCGAGGTGGTCGAGTTCATGGCAGAAACAACGTGCCTTAAGCTCTTCTCCCTCATACTCATGCCACTCACCGTTCCTGTCCTGCGCCTTCACTTTCACGTAGGCGGGACGGATTGTCTCATAGTATTCACCGGGTATGGAGAGGCAGCCCTCTTCGGCGCACTGCTCCCCTTTTCTTTCGATTATTTCGGGATTTACGAGTTCGAGGAGACCCTCGCCTATGTCCATTACGACAACCCTTCTGAGCATGCCTACCTGGGGCGCGGCAAGGCCTACTCCGTCAGCGGCATACATGGTCTCAGCCATGTCGTCAAGAAGCATGTGGAGACGGTCGTCAAACTTCTCGACCGGTCTGCACTTTTTCCTGAGGATGGGGTCCTCTTTAGTAACGATTTTTCTCAATGCCATTATTCTTACCTCATATGATATCGGGAATTGCGTTTACGCCGGAATTTTCTTTATCCCTCGCGAAATCCATCAGGAGTTCCGAGAGAAAACGGCGAAAATGCGCATTGTTTTTACACTTTATGGTGAGACGGTATCTGTACTTGTTTGAGACCTTGACAACGCGCTCCGGCATGGGGCCGAGGCAGATGAGTTTTAAGTCTTTGTACTCGTCCGTCTTAACTTTCTTCTCTATGTTTTTCAGGAAATTCGTGCCCGCTTTAAGCACTCTCTCCTCCTTTGCTCCCTGGAAACTTATGAAGCAGAGGTTGCAAAACGGCGGGAAGACGCAGGCCTTTCGCATGGTGATTTCGGTGTTGTAGAAGGCATCGAAATCCTGGCGCGTCGCAAGTATAATTACGTCGTTTTGCGGCTTTATTGTCTGGATGATGGCGCGACCCGGGTACTTGCCCCTTCCGGCCCTGCCTATGACCTGCGTAAGGAGGTCAAATGTAGTCTCCATCGACTTGTAGTCGTCATTGTAGAGCTGCTGGTCCGCCGAGAGGACGCCGACTAAGGTGACATTTTCAAAGTCAAGGCCTTTGGCGACCATCTGCGTGCCTATCATCACGTCATACTCGTGGTTCCTGAAAGCCGCGAGTTTCTCGTCGTATGAGTGCTTCTGAAGGGTTGTGTCGGCATCCATTCGCAGAATGCGGGCATCAGGCAGAAGCCTGTCTATCTCCTCCTCAAAGCGCTGTGTGCCGGCTCCCGTATAACGGACGTCGTTTGCCCCGCAGGAGGGACAGACCGTAGTAAACGGGACGCTGTAGCCGCAATAGTGGCACATGAGGCGGCCGGAATGACGGTGGTATGTCAGTCCTATGCTGCAGTTCGGGCACATCATTACCTCGCCGCATGAGTCACACGCGGCGTATGTGTGGTAGCCGCGGCGATTGAGCAGGACGATTGACTGATGTCCTTCCTCGAAGTTCTTTACGAGGGCCGAGAGAAGCGTTCTGCTTATCTCGCTCTTGTTGCCGTCAAAGCGCTCGCGGCACATGTCGACGGTCTCTACCGTCGGCAGTTCGGCGGAGCCGTACCTGTCCGTTAAAACGCTTAAGGCGTACTTGCCGTTTTTGGCAAGAGTATATGTCTCGAGACTCGGCGTCGCGGAAGCGAGCACGAGGAGAGCACCGTCCTCGGCGCAGCGGTATTTCGCTATGTCCCTCGCGTGGTAGCGCGGGCTCTGCTCGGACTTGTATGTGTGCTCCTGCTCCTCGTCTATTATGACGAGGCCGAGTTTTTCAAAGGGCGCAAAAACGGCAGACCGCGTACCTACGACGATTTTCGCAAGTCCTTTTCTGACCCGCTTCCACTCGTCAAGGCGCTCTCCGTCAGAGAGCGCGCTGTGGAAGACGGCCACTTTGTCACCATAGCGCCTGTGGAAAATACTGAGTGTCTGTGGTGTCAGGGAAATCTCGGGGACCATGACGATTATTCCGCGTCCGGTCTTCTCCACCTCGTCTATGAGGCGCAGATAGACCTGGGTCTTGCCGCTTCCGGTGACACCGTAGAGAAGGCTCGTGCCGCCGCCGTTTTCAAACATGTTCATCATGTTGTCAAAGGCATTCTTCTGGCTCTTTGAGAGTTTCACTCTCTCGGTCTCTGTCGCCTCTTCCTCATAGGGACGGCGGAAGACCTCCTTCTCATAGTATTCGATTACACCGCGTTTTCTCAGGTTGTCGACAACCGCCGCAGAGACACCGGTGAAATAGATGATCTCCTTGACGGAGATTTCACCCGTTGTGCCGGCCAGACAATCCATTACAGCCTGCTGTTTTTCGGTGTATTTCGGGAGTTCCTCGCCCGTGAGCCTCGCCATCTTCACGGTGGCGTCCGCGGGCTTGTGGGAGAGCCCCGGGAGCATTGTACGAAGCGCGTCGTAGACAGTGCAGAATGTGCGCTCTTTC
>CAMYWC010000103.1:0-3730 GCA_947302545.1 uncultured Clostridia bacterium
TACGGGCAACAAGCCCGTCAGAAAGATTCTGGCCCGTCTCGGTGTACAGGATGTCAAGGTCGTTCCCGAGCAGGAACTCCCCGACGGAAACTTCCCGACATGTCCGTATCCGAACCCGGAAATCCGCCAGGTCTTCGAGTGCGGCATTAAGATGGCCGAGACGGACAAGGCCGACCTCCTGCTTGCCACAGACCCCGACTGTGACCGCATGGGTATCGCAGTCCGCGACGGGGACGACTACCGTCTCATGACGGGTAACGAGGTCGGCGCCCTCTTCACCGAGTACGTGCTTTCACAGTACGAGGCAAAGGGCATAATGCCGAAGAACCCCGTTGTAATCAAATCTTTTGTAACTACGAACCTCGTAACAAAGATTGCCGAGAGCCACGGCGCAAAGGTCGCAGACCTTCTCACCGGCTTCAAGTACATAGGCGAATACATCACCAACCTCGAAAAAGAGGGCCACGCGGACGACTTCACGGTAGGCATGGAGGAGAGCTACGGCTATCTTCTCGGTATCCACGCGAGGGACAAGGACGCAGTTGTCGCTTCACAGCTCCTCGTAGAAATGGCCGCCTACTACAAGTCAGTCGGCAAGTCACTCATAGACGTCATGAACGACATCTATGCGAAGTTCGGCCTCTACCTCAATAAGGTGGACAGCTTTGAGTTTGAAGGTGCTGCAGGCATGCAGAAGATGGCCGACATTATGGAATCTCTCAGAAACAACGCACCCACTGAGATTGCGGGACTTAAGGTCCTTGAGGTCACAGACTATAAGGACACAGCAAAGACGGGTCTCCCGAGCTCCAACGTTCTCTCGTATAAACTCGAGAACGGCAATGGTGTTGTCGCCCGTCCTTCCGGCACGGAGCCGAAACTCAAATTCTATTTCACCGCTGTAGCGGCTAATACGGATGAGGCTGAGGCTCTCTACGGCAGAATGCTTGAGAATGCCAAAGCCTGGATGGAGGCCTGAAAATGAGAAGAAACAAATTCGTCAAAGGCGTATGTATCTTTCTCGCGATTTTAATGCTCGGCAGTGTACTGATCGGTGTGCTTCAGGCATTTGCTCTGCCTGCAGAGACACTTTTGTCATTTTGTTCAGTTTACGCAATTGACAAAATTCCTCTTTTGATATAACATTATTAGTACATGTCCCAGAAAACAGGACAAAGTATGCAATAAAAAAGAGGTTAAAATCATGTACGAAGACAAGACTCTCATCTGCAAAGAGTGCGGCGAAGAATTTGTTTTTACCGCAGGTGAGCAGGAATTTTACGCAGAGAAAGGCTTTGAGAACGAGCCTCAGCGCTGTAAGGCCTGCAGAGATGCAAGAAAGAATGCTGCAAAGGCTGACAGAAAGCTGTACGACGCTGTCTGCGCAGCATGCGGTGGCCCTGCAAAGGTACCGTTTGAGCCCAGGGAGGACAGACCGGTTTACTGCAGCGAATGCTTTGCAAAGATGAAGGAAGAGGAAGAAGCATAATTCCTTGATGATAAGGGTTGCCCGAAAGGGCAACCCTTTTTTTGTGCAATGTAACCCCCCTTAAAGATTTGATTTATCACTGAAGATATAATATAATAAATTTTATATAGTACCACTTGAACTGTTTGTTACCTTCGGAGGACTTAATGTTAGATCTTATCAAGGCTTTTTTCAAGGACTTGTCCCGTATAGGCAAGTACTATGGACTTAAAGCCGCTGATGAAAAAAAGGAACAGGCCTATCTCGATTACGCCGAGCGTATGCGCATACTTTCCAACTTGCGCCGCACGGTTGTGTTTACGGGATTCCTTATCCTGTATATCCTGGCAGTTGTCTGCTTCAAGTCATTCACTGCATCCATAAATCTCGGCTCATTCCGGTACGGGCTTATAGGCGGCATCGTTGCTCTGGTCGTCTTTGTTGTTTTTTCGACACGAATTTACAGCTCAGGCGTTGAGGCGGGCGCAGACCTTCCGAAAAAACTGCGCAGAAACATTCAGATAACATACACTGTTTTCTGGACTCTTTACTACGTAATGCTCATCTACAGCGACTTCCTCTTCACTGACTGGTATGCCGGACTCTCGGTTATCATGCCAATGATACTGATGGGTATCCTGGTGCCGGTTTTCAGCCTGCAGGAAGGCTTTATCCCGATGTCTCTTGCAGCTTTGACGATTGTATTTGTTTTCCGCGAAGGAGGATTTGAACTCTGGCGTTTCGCCGTTGCCTTCCCTCCCTGCGCGATAGCGATTACGACTGCGGACATAAACCATACCGAGCGTATAAACGCCTTTTATCAGGAGGGCAAGACGCAGGGTGAGGGACTTGCGTCACGCCGCAGACTCGGCAATGTCTTTGGAGAGATTTATGACATGGCGCTTGAGTTTGATCCCGAACGCCGTGAGTGTATAGTCCTCAGAAACAACGACAAGTTCGCCGTAAAGCACAGGAACGCAGTCTTATCCTTCGACGAGTATTCGAACTTTGTTGAGGAGATAGTCCATCCGGACGATGCAGCCATGGGCGCACGCATAATGAATCCCGATCAGATTATCAGCGAACTTTCAACCGAAGGACACAGCCAGATTTACCTGGAGATGCGTATTCTTGATGCGGAGGGTGAGTATACCTGGGTATCCGTATACTTTACGCGTGAGAAGAAGGTTGCTGAGGAATACTCAGACTCACCCGAGTATATTCTCTGTCTTGTACAGAACATTCAGGAAAGAAAACTCAATGAGGACAGGCTCAAGCTTGAAGCTGAGCGCGATCCTTTAACCCAGCTCTACAACAAGATGACAACGCGAAGCCTTATCGAGGAGTGCCTCGAGAAGAGCCCCACGGCTCAGCACGCGCTCATCATCATAGACATAGACAACTTCAAGACCATAAACGACACACGCGGCCATACCATAGGTGACCAGATTCTTCTGGCCTTCGCGAATGAGCTCAGCAGGAACTTCCGTGAGTCGGATATCCTGGGACGTGTCGGCGGCGATGAATTTGTCGTTCTTATCAAGAATATCCAGTCGATAGCCCTTGTCTGCGACAAACTCCAGAGGTTTACCTCGGCGTTCAAGAAATACGGTATCAACAACGGATTCCCCGGACGTCTGTCCACCAGTATAGGTGTTGCCGTGTTCAGCAAGGACGGCACGACCTATGAAGAGTTGTTTAAGAAAGCTGACGCTGCTCTTTACGAGGCAAAGAGAAACGGTAAGGATCAGTACAAGTTCAGCATAACCAGAAGTTAAATCCATAAAGTAAGGAGAAACTCACATGAAACTCGGAACACTCGTTAAAATCGGAGCCCTTGCAGTTGCTGCAGGTTCGACTGCTGTCGGAACCGTAATGCTGACAACCAAGGCGCTTTCGAAAGCCAGCGACACAGACGCTGCCCCGGCAGAAGAGCCGAAAGCGCCTGTATTCAACGCGCCTGCTCCCGCTCCTGCGGCAGCTCCTGCGCCTGCTCCCGCAGAACCCGCACCTGAGACGAATCCCTTCTACTCACCGGCACCTGTAATTGAACAGGCTCCGGCATTTGAACCGGCACCGGTCGTAGTCGAGGAACCCGCCCCAGAGCCGGAACCTGCACCTGTATTCACGCCCGCTCCGGAGCCCGCTCCGATGCCGGTATTCCATGCTCCCGAGCCGGAGCCGGTATCCTTTGCAACAACTCCCGCAGAGCCCGTTGTGGAGCCCGTAAAGGTTGAACTTCCCGACATCGAGGCACCGATT
>CAMYWC010000104.1:0-3730 GCA_947302545.1 uncultured Clostridia bacterium
GTCGGCCTCGACCCGAAAGCCGCGCACATACTCAAAGAGTATAGGCGCGAGGTCTGCAACGAGGGCGGCGCCATCTTCTTCTCGACTCACGTTCTCGATGTCGCCGAGAGGCTCTGCGACAGAGTTGCCATCATCAAAGAGGGCAAGCTCATAAAGAGCGGCACAATGGAAGAAGTAAAGGGCGACGAGTCCCTCGAGGAGGTATTCCTCGAGCTTGTTGACGAAGGAGCGGATGTCAATGTTTAAGCTTCTTCTCAAAAAGCATCTTATGGAGATAGGCTCGTTCTTTGTGAAGGACAGAAAGACCGGAAAGAAACAGTCTCCCGGAAAAATCATTCTGTTTGTATCTCTCTGGCTCCTTGTTGCGTTTTCACTCTTCATGGCGGGAATGGGAATAAGCAGCCTGTTCGGAAAGACTTTCTTCATGATAGGTCTTGACTGGTTCTACTTCATAATGATGGGCCTTGTTACAATGTTCATGGGCCTCATAGGAAGTGTCTTCCTGACATTTTCAATGCTCTATAAAGCTAAGGACAACGACCTTCTGCTGTCGATGCCGATAAACACGAATACAATACTTGCAGTCAAGGTTTTCAGAACCTTTCTTCTGTCTCTGGTTTTCAGCGCACTCTTCTATGCGCCGACACTCATCTACTATTATGCCAAGGCAGACCAGACTGCATCGTCCGTAATCTGCTCGCTTCTGATGTTCTTTGTCCTGGGACTTATAAGCTCGGCACTCTGCTGTGTGCTCGGATATTTAATCGCCCTGATTTCAAACAGACTCAGGAACAAGACATTCGTAACCGTATTTATATCGCTTCTGTTCTTCTTCGGTTACTACTATGTCTATTTCAGAATAAACAAGTACCTTTCATACATTGTGGCAAACGGAGAGATCTTCGCTCAGAACATAAAGGGAAAGGCGAAACTCGTATACTGGTTCGGCCATGCCTTTACGGGCGATGTAGGATGTCTCCTCGGCTGCGCCGCAGCCGCAACCCTGCTCTTTGCACTGGTTTACTTTGTCCTCTCGCGTAACTATCTGAAACTGATGACGACAAACAGGGGAGAGAAAAAGACCGAGTATGTTGCGGAAAAATCAGTGAAGACGAGCAGCATGAACGCCGCCCTCTTCTCGAAGGAAATGAGACATTTCACAAAGAGCGTAGCGTACATGTTAAACCCGGGTCTCGGTGCCATTCTTATGGTAATCGGCGCGGCATTTGTAATGATTAAGGCGGATACAATAAGCGGATTTATAACTTCAAAAACGCTGGTAGCCATGCTGCCCGATGTGACTTCAGTAGTTCCGCTCCTGCCGCTTGCCGCAGTATTTCTTATGGCGTCAATGGTGACAATCACGGCGCCTTCAATCTCGCTTGAGGGCAGAAATATCTGGATTTTGAAATCCATGCCCATTGAACCGCGCGCCGTATTTGAGTCAAAGAAGCGTCTTCAGTATGCCGTAGGTCTTCCGGGCACATTCCTGCTCACGGCAGCTCTCTGCTATGCTTTCAAGCTGGATATCATGACGAGTGCTTTCGCCTGTCTTACGGCAGTGGCCTATATGCTCTTCATCACATCGTTTGGCCTCATGTTAAACCTCCTGATGCCGAATCTCGAGTGGAAGGATGAGACTGTTCCCATAAAACAGAGCTTACCCGTCATGATAATCATGTTCGGCGGATGGGCTGTGGTTGCAGGTCTGGGAGCTCTCTACTGGTTCCTGCTTAAAGAACATATTGCTGCGGAGACATACATCAAACTGCTCATGTGGTTCTTTATTATCGCAACCGCAGTTACGAATATCTGGATAGACAAAAAGGGCGTAAAACACTGGAACGAACTTTAAGAGGTAACTATGAAAATTCTTGTAATGTCCGATTCGCACGGAAAGCGTCAGTATGTGCTTGATGCAATCTATGACAATAAGGATGCAGATGCCGTAATCCACCTCGGTGACGGTGTCAGGGATTTTGATGCCGGCATAAATGAGGCCCGTGAACTCGGTGTCCTGAACACCGATAAAATCTACAAGGTAAAGGGCAACTGCGACATGTTTCTCGATGAGGCTGTCACCCTGTTTGAGAATATCGGCGGGCACAGGTTCTACATCACCCACGGCTACGAACAGCGCGTGAAATCAGGACCGGAGTATCTGCTCAAGGACGCGAAGGAAAACGGCCGCGATGTAGCTCTCTTCGGCCACACTCACAGGCAGTTTTACGAGGAGCGTCTCGGCGTTCACCTCTTCAATCCGGGCGCCTTAAACTACGGTGACTACGGTGTCATAACAATCAATGACGAAACAGGAGAAATAACTTTCGAGCATAAGGAGTTGTAATTATGATTCAGAATGTACCGACCATGTCGATTGTATTCATGGGAATAAGCGCAGCTGTCGCAATACTTCTGCCTATAATTCTCGTAATCATCGCAAAGAAGAAGACAGACGGCAAACTTATAAACGTACTCATAGGTGCGGTGACATTCGTCATTTTTGCACTCGTTTTGGAATCCCTGGTTCACCAGATTGTTTTAAGACTTGCCGGCATTGATCCAAACGCCGGACGGGAGGCAGCTTTCAGGGGTCATCTTGCGTTTATGGCAATCTACGGCGGCCTTGCCGCAGGCCTCTTTGAGGAAACCGGACGATTCCTTGCAATGAAGTTTGTAATGAAGAAACCGCTCCAAAAAGAGAACGCGCTTATGTACGGTCTCGGTCACGGCGGTATTGAGGCCATACTCCTCTGCGGTATAACATATATTTCGAACATTGCTCTCTCTCTGTTGATAAACTCAGGCGCCACCGAGAAGATATTCAAGGACGTGCCTGATGGTATGATGGATCAGGTCATGGCTCAGATTGAACCGCTCTGGACAACCGCGTCGCCGGAATTCCTCCTTGCCGGCCTTGAGCGTATCAGTGCAATATTGATTCATATCTGCCTTTCGTATCTTGTATACAGGGCAGTAAAAGACCAAAAGATTCAGCTCTTCATAGCGGCAATTCTTGCTCATGCGGTATTTGACGGCGTATTCGTTGTTGCAACACAGTTCATACCGCTTCTTGCAATTGAACTGATTATGCTCGCCATCGTTCTCGTCGCAGCCTTCTTCACCCTGAAGGCTTACCGCGCCGAGAAACCTGCCGAAATAACTGAATAAAAAAAGAAGGCACCGCAAGGTGCCTTCTTTTTATGTGAAAATTATGCGTCGGGGCCGAAGAAGCGCTTGATTTCGATTTCGGCGTTTTCCGGTGAGTCTGAGCCGTGGATGAGGTTGTGCTGTGTGGAGGTTGCGAAGTCGCCGCGGATTGTGCCGGGCAGGGAGTCCTCATACTTTGTGGGGCCCATGAGTTTTCTCATACCTGCGATTACGCCCTCACCCTCAACAATCATGCCGATGCACGGACCGGATGTCATGAACTCGATGATCTGGGGGAAAACGGGTATGTCAACAATGTGAGCATAGTGTTCACGGAGAATTGCCTCGTCGAGATGAAGCATTTTGATATTTGCGATTTTGAAGCCTTTTCTTTCGATTCTGCTGATGATTTCACCGACAAGTCCGCGCTCGACGCAGTCGGGCTTGAGCATGATGTAGGTTCTTTCCATTCTTTCACTCCTGAATATTATTTTTCATCGCTGAAAATATTTTATATGAATTTTAGTGCATAGTCAATTGCGACTGTGTTATAATCCTATGTAAAGATGACGATAGGGGA
>CAMYWC010000105.1:0-3700 GCA_947302545.1 uncultured Clostridia bacterium
CGCACATATTCCGCCTGCACTGAGTCAAGGGCACAGGTCTCGGAGGCGAAGACCACCGAGCCGTCACTCTTTTTGCCCATAACAAGCGGTCTGAAACCGTGAGGATCACGGGCCGCTATGAGCTTTGACGGGCTCATCATGACAAGTGAGTATGCTCCGTCGAGGTCATTCATGGTCTGACACACTGCATCCTCTATCGAAGGCGTGACAAGACGCTTCTGAATCATTATGTAAGAGATAACTTCCGTATCGCTGGTCGTCTGAAAAATACAGCCGTCAAGTTCCAGTTTTTTCCGAAGCTCGGAGGAATTTGTCAGATTACCGTTATGGCACAGCGCAAGCTGTCCTTTAATATGCTTTACGACCATCGGCTGCGCGTTTACGGAGGCATTGCTGCCGCTTGTGGAGTAGCGCACGTGGCCAACTGCTATCTGTCCCATGCCGAGGTCACGCAGACCCTCTTTGTCAAAGACCTCATGAACAAGTCCCAGACCTTTATGATACCTGATGACACGGTCCTCGTTTACTGCTATTCCGGCCGCTTCCTGGCCTCTGTGCTGCAGAGCAAAAAGGCCCAGATACACTTCTGAAGCCAAAAATCTCTTTTCTTCAGAGTAAATACCGAATACTCCGCATTCTTCATGAATTCCCATTTTCAAGTATTCCCTTTCCCGAAAAACAACAAAAAGGCGCCTTTGAACAAGAATCTGTTCAAAGACGCCATTGCCTTTAATAAAACAACTTTACTCTATTTGCCTTTCTTTGTCAATCGCTGTATACTTAACTGAATGCAAATTTCCCGGAGGTATATTATGAACCCGAATCTTACAAAAAGAAATAAGCTCCTGGCTCAGAAAGTCATAAAGGGCCTTGAGAGCAGAAATATGACAGGCTTTTATGCCGCAAGCAAGGAAGAGGCTTTGAAAATTGCCCTTGATCTCATTCCCGAAGGAAGTTCCGTCACAATGGGCGGATGTATGAGTGCCGCTGAAATAGGACTTGTAGATGCTATCAAATCATCTGACAAATACAATTTCATTGATCGCGCGGCAATGGACCCGCGCGAAGCCCTGCTTGCCGGTTACGATGCGGACATCTTCCTCACAAGCGCAAACGCCATGACTGAGGACGGTGTAATGGTCAACATTGACGGCAACGCAAACCGCGTGTCCTACATCGCCAACGGACCGAAGAAGGTCGTAGTCATTGTCGGCATGAACAAGGTCTGCGATGACATTGACGGTGCGATGAAAAGGGCGAGAGCAATTGCCGCTCCGACAAATGCACAGCGCTTTGAGATAAAGACACCCTGCAAGCAGACGGGCACCTGCGCAAACTGCAAGTCGCCCGACACCATCTGCTGCCAGTTCCTCATCACAAGATACTCAAGGCACGCGGGACGCATAAACGTCATTCTCGTAAACGACAATCTCGGATTTTAAATAAGGAAACGATATGAGTACATTCAGCACTTTCGAAGAGGCAAGGGAATTCTTCAGAAAAGACCTCTTCGCTTCAACAAACGGTATGGAACTTACGGAGCTGACCGAGACGGAGAGCGCCGCAACCCTCACCGTAACCGAAAATCATCAGAATGCCATGGGTGGAGTCATGGGCGGAGTAATCTTCACCCTGTGCGACCTCGCTTTTGCCGCCCTGGTAAACAATCTGCACAAGCCCACTGTAGCCCTTGATTCCGATATCAAGTTTTTGAGCGCACCAAAGGGAAAGCAGCTGACCGCAAGGGCAAAACTCGTCAAGAACGGCCGCACGACAATCATTGTCAATGTCCTGGTCACAGATGAATCCGGCAAGGAGATTGCAATCTTCTCCGGCACGGGATACAAACTTTAACAAACTCGGAGGAACTATGGCCAGAGTAATTGTCGGACTGTCAGGCGGAGTCGATTCCGCTGTCGCCGCCCTGCTTCTCAAGGAGCAGGGTTATGACGTCATAGGCGTGACGCTACGCACATGGCAGAGCGACTACGGCAGCGAGAGCCGCTGCTGCGAAATCGACGACGCCAGAGCTACTGCAGATGTGATAGGAATTCCCTACCACGTCTTCAACTGTCTGTCCGAGTTCGATGAAAAGGTCATAAAGCCCTTCATTGACGACTATATTCACGGTATTACACCCAACCCCTGTGTCGTGTGCAACCGCGAGGTGAAATGGGAGCGTCTGCTCTACCACGCGAACGTACTGCAGGCGGACTTTATCGCCACCGGCCACTACGCGTCTGTCGTAAAACTCGACAACGGAAGGTACACCGTAAAGCAGGCCTCACACATTGAAAAAGACCAGACCTACATGCTTTATCGCCTCTCACAGGAACAGCTTTCCCGTACACTCATGCCCCTCTCGGACATGACGAAGGAGGAGGTCAGGGAGATTGCCGTCAAGGCGGGAATACCCGTTGCCGGCAAGCCCGACTCACAGGAAATCTGTTTCGCCGCGGACGATGACTACGCGGGCTTCATAGAGAGGGAGACAGACGGAAACACTCCGCCTGAAGGCAATTTCATAGACGAAAACGGCACTGTCCTCGGCAGGCACAAGGGCATAATCCACTACACTGTCGGACAGCGCAAAGGTCTCGGCATAGCCGTCGGCCATCCGGTATTCGTAAAAGAGATAAAAGCGGACACAAACGAGGTTGTCCTTGTCGATGAGGACGCCCTCTATGCGACGAAAGTCACATGCCGCTCGCTCAACTTCATGGGCATTGAAAAAATAGATGCAGGTGAAGAACTCACCTGCAATGTCAAGCTTCGCTATCGCCACAAGGCGCAGCCTGCAACTGTCAGGCCGCTTGGTGAAGACAGGGTCGAAATAACTTTCGACTCTCCCGTAAAGGCTCCGACGCCGGGTCAGTCCGCCGTCTTCTATGACGACGACGGCTGCGTCCTCGCCGGAGGAATAATAGAATAAAGAACGGAGGCAAAAGGTATGAAAACTGTTCTTTGCTACGGGGACTCCAACACACACGGCTTTGTTCCCGAAACAGCCCTCAGATACCCGAAAGACGTAAGGTACCCCGGAAGACTTCAGGCATTACTCGGCGACGACTACCTTGTAATTGAGGAAGGCTGCAACGGCCGCACCACACTCAGCAAGGAACCCGGAAGCGAATGGAAAAACGGACTTGATTACTTAAGGCCCTGCCTTAATTCACATAAGCCCATAGACATCGTTATCATGATGCTCGGCAGCAATGACCTGAAAAAATACTACAACCTGTCAGCCGAGGAAATCGCATACGGAGCGGGCGTCCTCTGCGACGTAATAAAAGAGTTCACCCCCGAAAAGCAGGGCTATGCTCCGAAAATCATTCTGGTATGTCCGCCCGAAATAGGCGAAAACATCATGTCCTCGCCTTTCAAGGAAATGTACACGGAAGACGCTATCCCAAGATCAAAGGAACTTCCCCCTCTCTACAAAAAGATAGCCGAGGAGAAAGGCTGCCTATTCATCAATGCGGCTGAATATGTCTCCCCGTCAGAATGTGACTCACTTCATCTGACGGCTGAGGGTCACAGAATACTCGCTGAAGTATTCGCAAAAGCAGTGAAACAGTATGAAGATTAACTACATCCACGAACCCACAGACCTGCAGTGCGGTCAGGCCGTGCTCGCGATGGTTTTAGGGCTCGACGTAAACAAGGTCACTGAAGAGCTCGGCAACGAGCGTGAGACAAC
>CAMYWC010000106.1:0-3673 GCA_947302545.1 uncultured Clostridia bacterium
GATCAACTATAGGCTCGAGGAAGCACATACCTATACAGCTTGTGATTGTGACAACGGAACCCGTGGGGTTCGAAGCCGCAAGGAGTTCATCAAGTTTTGCATGAACCTTACCTGCGCCTGCAGCGAGACCGCAGGAGCCCTCTCCTACTACTATCTTCATGCGTTGTCACCTGCCTTTACTGCGAGCTCACGAAGAATGGTCTTCGTCTTGTCCGGTGTAAGGCTGCCGTATGTCTCGCCGTTAATCATCATAACGGGCGAGAGTGAGCAGCAGCCGAGACAGGCAACGTGCTTGAGTGAGAACAGACCGTCGTCCGTTGTCTCACCGTCAACAATACCGAGTTCATCCTTAATGGATGCCGCGATGAGTTCCGAACCGTTGACGTGGCACGCTGTACCCTGGCAGAGCATAATAAGATACTTGCCGACAGGCTTGAGCCTGAACTGAGTGTAGAATGTCGCCACACCCATTACCTTCGCAGGAGCAACGCCCGTCTCCTCGGCGATGTGGTAGATGACATCCGTAGGCAGATATCCGTAGATATCCTGTGCCTGCTGTAAAATTGCGATAAGACTTCCGTCTATGCCCTTGTAATGCTCTAAAACATCAGCGAGCAAAGACAGATCAGAAGCCTCATGGTTACAACCACAGCTCATAATTATTACCTCCCTTTTTCAACCGTTCAAAGGTATAAAATAACAAGAATATTTTAACATATTAAAGCAATCAAATAAATAACAAACAATAATAAAAAATGGACATGTCACAAGACATGTCCACAAATTAAACAAAACTAAAAAGCAAACTGGAATACGCAGTAAGAAGCGTAAATCAGAAGCAGCAGTATTCCCTGCCAGCGATAAAGCTTGCCCTTAACCAGTGCGGGAACCGTCATCAGGAGCATAACACCCAGCACTACCGGTATGTCAACAACCAGTGACGCATTCATACCAAAGATAAGCTTCGATGCGGGAACCGCAAACGGGCGTAAAGTCATGGACAATCCGGACACAAGCACCAGGTTGAACAGGTTCGCACCTACAACATTGCCGAGCGACAGAGCGCCATGTCCCTTTCGCAGCGATGTAATTGCCGTGATAAGCTCAGGCAGCGAAGTACCCAGAGCAACGAATGTAAGAGCGATTACAGACTCCGGCACACCGAGAGCCTGAGCAATTATTGTACCGTTGTCAACGAGCAGATCAGCACCGACCGCAATGGCCGCCGCACCCACAATCAGCGAAACAATTGCCCTCCACAGAGGCATCTCAGCCGAAGATGAAGACTCCGACTCTTCCACCTCTAAAGGAGAAGAGGAACCACCCAAAGCAGACTTGACCTGGAGGCCGATATACACTGCGAATATTGCGAGCAGGGCAATTCCGACAGGTCTGCTGAAGAAACCGAAGCCGTATGAAACTACGGCATAGACCGCAAAAGCGGTGAAGAAGAATGCTGCGGGAACACGCAGACTCTTCTTGTCAGTCAGACCGGGCGCGAAGGTTATGGTAATCGCGGAAATCAGCGCGGTGTTGCAGATAATCGAACCTAAAGCATTGCCGTAGGCAATCTCAGAATGGCCTGCAACAGCCGCTCCGGCAGATACCATGACCTCGGGCAGAGTCGTGCCTATGGACACAACCGTAGCGCCTATCAAAAGATCAGGTATATGCCACTTCTTCGCAATTGCGACCGCTCCGTCAACGAACCAGTCGCCGCCTAAGATAAGCAGCACAAAGCCCAGCAAAAACAATAAAATCGGTACAAGTAAACCCATTATCCAAAAACTCCTGAAACAAGTATTTTAATTCCTATGCCAATCAAGATAACGCCACCCAGAACATCGGCCTGCCAGGTAAGCTTCGTTCCGAGCTTCTTACCGACATAAACACCAAGGAACGAAATCGCGAACGTGATAACACCGATAATCAGAGCGACAATCAAAGCCGTAAAAAGATTGTACTCACCGATAGTAAAACCTACCGACAGAGCATCAATAGAGGTAGCAATACCCTGGAAGAACAGCACCCTGAAAGAAAGCTTTAAATCAGAAACAGTAACTCCCTGCTTCTTTGCCTTCAGACCGTTCCAGAGCATCTCTCCTCCGAGGTACCCGAGGAGGAAGAAAGAGGTCCAGGGCAGGTAAGTTGAAAAAGAAGAAAACTTCTCAACCAGCGTATGAACACAAATCCACCCTATAAACGGCATAAGTGCCTGGAACACTCCGAAAGTGCCTGCAACGGCAGCCTGTTTGCCCACAGACATTGAAGGCTCACGCAAACCATTTGCCACGGACACCGAGAAGGCATCCATGGCAAGGCCTATTCCGAGTAGTATTGCAAATGTAATAATACTGAAACTTATCATTTCTTAGTTCCGAAAAGTCCTCTGACAATTGAAGTAGCGCCAGTGCGCATGACTGAGGACAGTGCAGTGGACGCAGCCTGCTTGGCTATCTTGTCCGCTGACTTTGTCTTTCCGCCCGTAGCGGCATTGACAACATTTGTTGCAAGTGAGCGCGCAACTGAGGAGGCAGTGTTAGAAGCCGCTCTCTCAAATGTCTTTTTCTTCTGGGCTGCAGCCTTCTCTGCGGCTTTGGCTTCGAGTTCAGCCTTTCTTGCGGCGGACTTCTCTTCTATGGCAGCCTGCTTCGCTGCAGCTTTTTCTTCGGCCAGAGCCTGCTTCTCCGCAGCCTTCGCTTCCGCTGCGGCCTGCTTCTCGGCAGCCTTGGCCTCAGCCTCAGCAATCTTGGCCTGCTCAGCCTCAGCAGCCTCTTTCTCCTTCTGCGCCGCAAGTTCCTCACGGGCCTTCATGATAATCTCATAAGCGGACTCAGGATCCTCCGCGGTGCGATATTTAAGATCAAACTCGGAAGTAACTATCGCATTCTGTACGAGTTGAGGATCGGCGGCACCCATGAGTGAAGCAGGAGGCAGTATCTTTGCCTTCTGAACTATCATCGGAGCACCGGACTCGTCAAGGAAGGATACGAGGGCTTCGCCCACACCTATCTCCTGAAGAGCTTCCTCAGAGTTAAACGCAGGGTTTGCGCGGAACGCGTCAGCAGCCGCTTTAACGCCCTTAAGCTCTGCGGGAGTATAAGCGCGAAGGCCGTGCTGTACGCGGTTGTTAAGCTGTGCGAGAACGTCTCCCGGAATATCTGAAGGAGACTGTGTAACAAAGTATATACCAACACCCTTTGAACGGATGAGCTTAACAACCTGGACAATCTTCTGTACGAGTGCCTTCGGAGCGTCGGCGAAGAGAAGATGAGCCTCGTCGAAGAAGAATATCATACGAGGCTTGTCGAGGTCGCCGACCTCAGGCAGGTTCTCGAAGAGTTCATTCATCATCCAGAGAAGGAATGATGCGTAAACTGTGGGGCTGTTGATAAGTTTGGAGGATTCAAGGATATTGATAAAGCCTCTGCCGTCGACATCAGTTCTCATCCAGTCTTTGATATCAAGCATGGGAAGACCGAATACGCCTTCTCCGCCCTCCTGCTCAAAGGCAAGAAGTGCTCTCTGGATAGCGCCAACAGAAGTATCCGCAACAGTACCGTACATAAGCGTGTACTCCTGAGCGTTCTCAGCGACATACTGGAGCATGGCGCGGAGGTCCTTCAAATCATAAAGCAGAAGCCCCTGGTCGTCAGCTACCTTGAAAACGATA
>CAMYWC010000107.1:0-3663 GCA_947302545.1 uncultured Clostridia bacterium
TACTCAGGGATTTACTCCTGAGAAGCCTTACCGTAAGTGCGCAACAACGATCGGTGACGTTTTGGGACGTTTCCACCCCCACGGCGATGCATCTGTTTACGATGCTCTCGTAAGACTCGCACAGGATTTCTCATTGAGACATCCTCTGGTTGACGGTCACGGCAACTTCGGTTCAATCGACGGCGACCCGCCGGCTGCTTACCGTTATACCGAGTCCCGTATGTCAAAACTCTCCGTCAAGATGATGGCGGACATTGACAAGGATACTGTTGATTTCATACCAAACTACGATGACCGTCTCAAGGAGCCCACCGTTTTACCGGTCCGCTTCCCGAATCTCCTTGTCAACGGTTCAATGGGTATCGCCGTAGGTATGGCGACAAATATTCCTCCGCACAACCTGAAAGAGGTTATCGACGGCATGTGTGCCGTAATCGACAACCCCGACATTGAAGTTGCGGAGCTCATGGATCATATTCCCGGTCCGGACTTCCCGACAGCCGGCATTATCATGGGCCGTTCGGGTATCAGGGCGGCATATGCCACGGGACGCGGCAGGATTGTAGTCCGCGCCCGTACCGAAATAGTTGAAAAGGCGAACGGCCGCTATGAGATAAAAGTGACCGAAATCCCTTACGGAGTAAACAAATCACGTCTCATTGAGTCAATTGCCGACCTTGTAAAGGAGAAGAAGGTCGAGGGCATTGCAGATGTCAACGACTACTCCTCAAGGCACGGAATTTACATCTCAATCGACATAAAGCGTGACGCGAATCCGAATGTTATCTTAAACCAGCTCTTCCAGTACACCCAGCTTCAGACATCCTTCGGTGTCATCAATCTCTGTATTGTTGACGGACAGCCGAAGATTCTGACGCTCAAGGAATATCTTTTGGAGTTTATAAACTTCCAGAAGGATATCGTAACCAGAAGAACCAAGTTTGAACTTAAGAAGGCACAGGAGCGGGCCCATATTCTTGAAGGTCTGGCCCGCGCTATCGACATTGTCGACGATATCATCGCGACAATCCGTGCCTGCAAGGGCGGTCAGGCGGAAGCCAAGATTGCCCTCATGGAAAAATTTGAGTTTGATGAGCCGCAGGCTGCCGCAATCGTGGCCTTCCGCCTCGGCCAGCTCGCAGGCCTTGAAATTCAGAAAATTATGGATGAGCTCGATTCCATCCATGCCAGAATAGCGGAACTCGAGGCAATTCTTGCCGACGAGACCCTTCTCATGCAGATTATCAAGGACGAGTCCCGCGAGGTCGCTGAGAAGTTCGGCGACGAGCGCCGCACTGAAATCTGCAACATCTCGGGCGAGGTTGATATTGAGGACCTCATCCCCGAGGAAGCATGCGTATTCACTCTCACCGAGATGGGTTACATCAAGCGTATGCCCACGACCGAGTACTCCGTACAGCACAGGGGCGGCCGCGGTATATCCGGCATGACTCAGAAGGAAGACGATATTACATCGACCATGTTCACATGCTCGACCCACGACTTCGTCATGTTCTTTACGAATCTCGGACGTACCTACAGACTTAAAGGTTATGAGGTCCCCGAGGCTTCACGCCAGGCCAAGGGTACCAACATTGTAAATGTTCTTCCGCTCATGCCCGGAGAGCGCGTAACTTCAATGCTTCGCGTACCCGAGGTTGAGGGAGAGGAATATATCTGCATGATGACCAAGAAGGGTATCATCAAGCGTACTCCTCTTGTCTCATATAAGAACGTCAGAAAGTCCGGCCTCATCGCCATCAATCTCGATGAGGACGACGAGCTCTCATGGGTTCGTCTCACCTCCGGAAACGATGACCTCCTCGTCGCTACGCACGAGGGTATGTCCATTCGTTTCCACGAGACGGACGCCCGCGAGCTCGGCAGAACCGCCCGCGGTGTTAAATCCATCTCCTTCAAGAAGAGCGACGACTTCGTTGTCGGTTTCGACGTAATCAATGAAAATGCGACTGTACTCACTGTCTCTGAGACAGGTTTCGGCCGTCGCTCCGAACCTTCGGATTATAAGGTTCAGAAGCGCGGCGGTTCAGGTCTCTTAAACTACAGAGTGGAGCGTTTCGGCAAAGTTGCCGCCATCCGTATGGTTGAACCTGAGGACGATCTTATCATGATCTCCGCAAACGGTGTCATCATCCGTATCAAGTCCGAGGAAATCAACTGCGTAACACGTCCGGCAAAGGGCGTTAAGGTTATGCGCATAAAAGAGGACGAGGACAAGGTAATCACACTTGCGGTAATCCGTGAGGAGTGGGAACGTCAGGAGATAGAGGCTGATTCTAAAGAAGAAGCTGAAGAGGAAACCGCTGCAGAGGCTGAAGAATAATGGAGAGAGAACGGTATCAACCGAAGCACGCAAAAAGCAACGCTAAGGAAACGAAAAAAAGCGTAGATGCTTCAATAAGGCAGAAAACCGGCAAAGCCGGCAGTCATGAAAAAGGTTCTCCGAGGAAGCCTTACACGAAAAAGACTTCCAAAAAGAGGAAAGGTTTCATTGCCAAATGGAAGCACTATAACAAGAGACAGAAAATCACCGTCTCAGTTGCCGCATTGCTTCTCCTTATCATCCTTCTTGCGGTGTTCTTCGTCTGGTCAAAATTGAATAAAGTCAAGACGAAAGATGACGCACCTATGGGTGAGCAGCAGGAGGAAGTCGATATCGGTCTCATGGAAAATGCAGACGCGCATTCCTTAAACGGCGTTTTAAAATCCTGGGAGACCAACAAGATAAAGAAGATATCCGACAAGAATGTCAAAAACATTCTCCTCATAGGTCTTGATCCGATAAGCGGCTGTACCGACACGATGATGCTCATCTCGGTGAACACGAAGACGAAGGTCATAACCATGGCCTCCTTCTACCGCGACAGCTACACTTATTATGAGAGTCCCAAAAAGAGCGGTTTTCATAAGCTCAACGCCGTCCGTGCAATGAGCGGAGATATCGGCTACACCATAAAGACGATTGAAAACGATTACAAGATAGAAATAGACAACTACGCTCTTGTAAATTATGACTCATTCAAGAAGGTAATAGACGCTCTCGGCGGTGTGGATGTAAATGTCACTGCCCGCGAGGCCAAGTTCTTGAATGAGACATGGTGGGACTGGGAACTCAACGGAATTGAGCAGCCCAAGCCCTATGTTGAGGGTATGAATCATCTGGACGGTGAGATGGCGCTGATTTTCTGCAGAATCAGAAAACTTGACTCTGACATAAACAGGACCGAGCGGCAGCGCAGGGTTATCACCGGCATTATGAGCAGCATGAAAAATGCCAATGTCACACGCCTGAACAATACGCTCAATGCCGTACTTCCGTATATTACAACTGACATGAGCAAGACAGAAATGATTACTCTTGCGGGCAATGCAGTTGCCGGCGGATGGCTTAAATACGAAATCAGGCAGACACCCGTACCTACCGAAAAACTGTGCAGTGCAGGCTGGGCCGGTTCCCAGTGGATCTGGATATGCGACTATGAGGCTGCGGCACAGGAACTTCAGACTATGCTTTACGGCACAACCAATATTGAACTCAAACCCGATCGTACATCGGCTCTTGATTTCGCATCATAACAGTAAAAGAACAGCTCCGCTTTTAAAGCGGAGCTTTTTATTATTGTTTATTCTGTCACATCTTCT
>CAMYWC010000108.1:0-3656 GCA_947302545.1 uncultured Clostridia bacterium
CCCAGAAGGCCGGCGGCGAAGCCGCGTTCATCGACGCCGAGCATGCTCTCGACCCTGTCTATGCCGCAAATCTCGGCGTAGATGTTGACTCACTTCTGGTTGCCCAGCCGGACAACGGTGAGCAGGCGCTTGAAATAGCGGAGTCACTTGTCCGCTCCGGTGCCATCGACATCCTTGTTGTCGACTCCGTCGCAGCCCTTGTTCCCCGCGCCGAAATTGAAGGCGACATGGGCGACTCACACGTAGGTCTCCACGCCCGTCTCATGTCCCAGGCACTGAGAAAACTCGCGGGCGCCGTCTCAAAGTCAAATTGTATCATTATCTTTATAAATCAGCTCCGTGAAAAGGTCGGTGTCATGTACGGCAACCCCGAAGTAACGACCGGCGGCCGCGCTCTCAAGTTCTACGCCTCAATGCGTATTGATGTAAGAAAAATCGAGCAGATAAAGGCTTCCGGCCGCGAGATCATAGGTACAAGAACACGCGCCAAGATAGTCAAGAACAAGGTTGCCCCTCCGTTTAAAGAGGCTGAGTTTGACATCATCTACGGCCGCGGCATTTCGAAGGAGGGCGAACTCCTCGACGCCGCAGTCTCACTTGACATCATCCACAAGTCCGGAGCATGGTTCTCTTATGGTGACCAGCGTCTCGGCCAGGGCCGCGAGAACGTCAAGGAATATATGCTCGCAAATCCCGACTTCATGGCTGAGGTCGAGCAGAAAGTCAAGGAGCATATCTCCGAACTCTCCAACCAGATGAAAGCCTCTTACAAGGGCGGCCAGATGCATGAAACTCCCGTAGCTGCGGCTCCTGCAGAAACCGAGGCTCCGGCTGTGGCGACAACTGCCGCTTCCGCAAAGGCCAAACTCGACATTACGGTGGACGATTAAAATGCTTCTTACGAGCTCCCACGGAAAGGGAAACAAAATTCACCTTCACATAGACGGTGAATACGCCATTACCACTACCGAACGCGGGTGGTATGAGTCAGACTTTTCCGACGGCTCCGAGATAACGGAGGAGGAGTGGGAAGAGCTGTGCGAGACCATCAATTTCGAAAAGATGTACGAGCGAGCACTCGACCTGCTTGAACTTCGCGATCACTCGCAGCGGGAAATACTGAATAAACTTGTAAATAAATTCGGCCTGGACAAGAAGGAACAGGCAAAGCTCGTCTCGGAAAAACTGGCTGAGAACGGCCTGCTCGACGACGAGCATTTTGCCCGTGTCTACGCCGATGAACTGAAAAGAAAGAAGCACGTAAGCCCGGCGGGCCTGCGTGCTGCTTTGTCTGCCAAGGGCGTAGACAGAAAGATAATCGACATCGTCGTCGAGGAGGCGGAAATAGACCCGGTAGAGTCAATAGGCTGTCTTCTGGATACTAAATTCCGAAGTGCAGACCTATTAAACGAGAAGGAATGCGACAAGGTCATAACATCTCTCTACCGCATGGGCTTTCTGCTTAACGACATAAAGACGGTCATAGGGGAGCGTCAGCATCAGCTCCGTATAGACCTTTTGGAAAAAACGTAGAAATTCGGCGCCTAAATTCTACACCCGACGGACGGGACTATCCTTGAAAAGAGCGCTTTATTAAGTTAAAATGTAAGTAGCAATAAAAGAAAAGGAGTCTTTAAATTGCCTCTTACACTTTATGACAATTACCTTAAAAGTTTCATATCTGACGAAGAAATCCGGGGTATGCAGGCCGAGGTTACGGCTGCGCATGAACTCTTGCATTCAGGCAAGGGCCCCGGAAATGATTTTATAGGCTGGGTTGATCTCCCTGAGGACTATGACAAAGAGGAGTTCGCCCGCATAAAGGTTGCCGCGGACAAGATAAAGAAGAATTCCGAAGTTCTTGTCGTTATCGGTATCGGAGGTTCCTACCTCGGTGCCCGCGCGGCCATTGAGTTCTGCAAGTCGCAGAACTACAATCTCCTCTGTAAGGACACACCGCAGATTTTCTTTGCCGGCAATACCATCAGTTCCACAACCCTCAATGAGGTTATGGACCTGGTAAAGGGCAGAGACTTCTCCGTAAACGTCATCTCGAAATCCGGAACTACAACTGAGCCGGCAATAGCCTTCAGGGTATTCCGTGAACTCGTTGTCGAGAAGTACGGTGAAGAGGGTGCGAAGGACCATATCTTTGTGACGACTGACAAGGCCCGCGGAACTCTCAAGGCCCTCGCCGATGAGGTCGGCTACGAGACCTTTGTCGTACCCGACGACGTAGGCGGCCGTTATTCGGTACTTACGGCTGTCGGCCTTCTTCCGATAGCAGTCGCGGGCATAGACATAGACACCCTCATGAAGGGTGCTCAGGACGCCCGCGCCGCCTTCATGAACCCGTCTGTTGATGAGAATGACTGCTACAAGTATGCCGCCATCCGCAACGTACTCGCCCGAAAGGGTAAGACGGTTGAAATGATGGTCTCATACGAGCCCTCGTACACCATGATGAATGAGTGGTTCAAGCAGCTCTACGGTGAGTCCGAAGGCAAGAACGGCAAGGGACTTTTCCCGGCATCCGCCATCTTCTCCACTGACCTCCATTCACTCGGTCAGTACATTCAGGACGGCCAGCGTCTCCTCTTTGAGACAGTTGTCACCTTCAAGAAGCCGAATCGCGAGTACATCATAAAGGAAGACCCCGCAAATGTCGACGGACTCAACTTCCTCGCAGGCAAGGGTGTCTCCTTCGTAAACCGCAAGGCCTTTGAAGGCACCGTTTTAGCCCATAACGACGGCGGTGTTCCCAACATCGTGCTTGAGGCTGAAACAATGGACGAGTATGAACTCGGCTATATGATTTACTTCTTCGAGAAAGCCTGCGCCATCTCCGGCTATATCCTCGGTGTGAACCCGTTCGATCAGCCCGGCGTTGAAAGCTACAAGAAGAACATGTTCGCACTGCTCGGCAAGCCGGGCTATGAGAGCGAAAAAGCCGCTCTCGAAAAGAGACTTGGAATCTAACTTCATTTCAATATATCTACAGGGAGGTCGATACTCATGGTATCACTTATCATCGGTCGCAAGGGCACCGGCAAAACAAAGCACCTTATCGAAGAAGTAGCTGCTGCACGCGAAGCTTCAAACGGAAACGTAATCTGTATTGAAAAGGGCAGCAAGCTCCGCTATGACATCAAGACAACCGTACGTCTTATTTCCGCCGAGGAGTTTAGTATCTCCGGTTATGACGCATACTACGGTTTCCTCGCAGGCATGTGCGCGGATGACTTTGACATCACCGACATCCTCTGCGACGGCACACTTAAAATCGGCGGCCCCATCGGTCCCGAACTCGTTGAATTCTTCAGAAAAGTTGCAAAACTTTCAGACGCAACCGACACAAAATTCGTATTTACGATTTCAGCGGATGAAGAGGAACTCCCGAAAGAGATCTTCGAATGCTGTCAGAAGATCTGAAAATAGAGTGAAAAGGGCGGAAGGCCGATTGCCTTCCGCCTTTTAAATATTTATTGACTTTTAGTTTTACAGATATTATAATTCACTATGCGCGTAAAGGCGGTGACTTCATGTTTGAAATAGATCTGAAGCCTCTGTTCAATGAACCGGGTGCGAAACTTGATATCGACCACACTCTCGATTTGTCGGATCTTGAGTTTTCGGACACGAAGCCGTTTACGACC
>CAMYWC010000109.1:0-3615 GCA_947302545.1 uncultured Clostridia bacterium
TGAACATCAGAGAGACCAAGAAGTCTTGACAGAAGTATAGGTCCCATATCGGAAACAGTGACCCTGACAGGGTGTCCCTGCTCACCGAAAATATCCCAGAATCTTGTCGGATAGCCCTTCTGTACGAAATCGGTAATACCGAATTTCTCTGAAGCGCGGACATCCATGCCGGTGCCCGGAACGAGCATACCGGTAAGGTCGCCCTTGACATCCGAGAAGAATACGGGCACGCCCATATCCGAGAAAGACTCAGCCATAACCTTCATCGTTATCGTCTTACCTGTACCTGTGGCGCCGGCAATCAGACCGTGTCTGTTCGCCATCTTAGGCAAAATATAGAGCTCCTCGCCCTCAAACGACTTGGCCATGTAGACCTTAGAATCCTTAAGCATAACAAACCTCCAACAGCAATTTATAAAAATACACTTAATTATATCATAAGATTAAAAAAATAAGAATACCGCTTTCATCTTAACGCTTTAATGATTTCATTTTCATGTTCTGTCGAAAATTCACTCAATTCGTATGAGCGAATGCGCTCTTTCACCAGATTAGGTTTTACAAATCCATATTTAACTAATGCCGCAAGTCTGTTTATAACCGTTTTATTTGTTACACCCATTTCCTTGCTCACTTCAATAGGTGTAAACTCACCCTTGTACTTCTTCATAAGAATCACGAGAAGCTCTTTCTCTTTTTCCTTTAAATATGAGAGACTGCCCTCTATTCGCTCCATACTTGAGCTTTCAGACAATTCACAGACCTTGTTTGAATACAGTAAAACCATACGTAAAAAATAGTTGAACCATATTTCAGGATGCGGGGGATTATCTCTTCCCGAGTAATACAACGCAGGTAATCCCATTTGGATGGAATTATAGTACTCTTCTGTATCATAAGCAAAGTATTCTTCCAAAGAACCGATTCCGTTAAATCCAAATCCATTAAGGTCAAGAATATATCCCGACAAAAGACGTGCCGTTCTGCCGTTGCCGTCTTCAAAAGGATGGATTGTTACAAGCTGATAATGAACCACTGCTGCCACAATAAGAGGATGATCATCAGTGGTATTTACATAATCCACCAATTCATCCAACAAATCCGGCACATCAGTATACTCAGGAGGAATATAATCCGGATTCCCTGTTTGAGAATCATAAACGGCAAACAGTACTCCCGGCGGCATAGGACCTCGCAGTCCTATTTTTTCTTTGGGTCCGCCCTTTTCGACATATTTCTGGACATTCAGAATAAACTCTTTTGAAAACTTTTCTTTCTTTTTTGCTTTTTCCTCAAGGTAATTGAGTGCCAGAAAATAGTTCCGTACTTCCTGCTCCGGTTTCAAAAAATGTTTTCGTTCGTCGCTCTCTATAGCCTCGTCAGCTTGTTGTTCCGAGAGCGGATTTCCCTCCAGCTTGGTTGAGGCATAAGAGCTTTTCTTTTTGGAATTCTTTCTGAGTTTATTTACATCAGTATGTGAAAGTTTCACTGAAGAGATCTTATATCTGTTCTTTTCTATTTCAGTGATGTATCTTAACATCTCATTAGTTATGGATACTTTGATCATTCAGTGTCACCTCCGATCACAATTATTATACAACAAAGAGCAAATTATTTTACACTACCCCACATTATCCCCGGCCGGCATGACAACGAAGTTGTCAGCTGCCAAAAGCAGCTAAAAAAATAAAGCAGAGACCGAAGTCTCTGCTCCTTTTTGTGCCCGCCGTAAGGGCTAACCATTGATATTCTTTCCGAGATAGTAAATCTCTGAGGAAGAATCATTTCCAATAAGCGATGTATTGAAAGATACAACCGGCCTTACACTGCAGTTGTTGTTGTCAAAGCAGAAAGAGTCAATCTTTCCGTAGTTGTAGTTGAAAACTGCAAGCAAGTTGTTTGAGTTATCCGGTTCAGCGCCGGGTGAAATGAGCCAGTATCCGTAGCAGTCCGGAGCATCATCAGCTCCCGAGAAATAAACCAAGTCGATTATCTTATTGTAGTTTTCATCTTCACCATAGCCTGATTTCTCAAGCGTATCCAGTTCGATGTAATTTTTATGTGTCGCAGAAGACTCAGGGAAAATATAACCCTCATAGTCATAATCCCTGTTTACCTTGGCGGCAGCACCGATTTCGTATTTGATCGGAGTATAACCGCTTGCTTCCCAGCTCTTCTCAAAGAGATCGATAGACGGACCGGCAGCAATCATCATGCTGTCATCAAACTTCTTGCCGTCTTTGTCTTTAAGTACAAATTCATCCCAGACATTCTGGTCCATAAGGTCCGCAATGTAGGAATGTTTATGTGTGTCACCCTGGAGTTTTTTCTCCCAGGTATGCATATACCTCTCTCTGAGAGCAGAATCAATCACGGCTTCGTTATACGGATCATAATTATTGAAAGTTACACTGTAACTCACATTAAGCGTATCACTAAAAGTAACTGTATGCTTAAGACCGCCGCGCTCAAAAGCAGTTACGAGCGCCGGGCAGGTATCAGTTGAAAGCAGGCTTGCCGCTATAAGATAAGTAATGCCCTTATCCTCATCCTGATAAAAGACAATCCAGTCATCATCAACGGACGACGCGTCACCAATACCGAGATTGACATTGTAGTGAACATACTCGCCTATCCTGGTCTTCGAGGCGATTTCCTTCTCCTCGCCCTTTGTTTCCTTCTCTTCGTCCGCAGCCTTTGTAACAGGAGCCTTGGTGGTCTTTTCCGTACCGCCGTCACTCTTCTTGCCGCAGCCCGCAAGCCCGAAAACAGAAGCCATCATGACAAGCACCAGCACTAAAGCCGTAAAGCTTCTCTTTTTCATACTTACCTCCCCTTTTAACATAAACAAAAATAACATATCAATTTTACCATATTAAAAGGCTGAGGACAATAAAAAACAGCCCCAAAGGGCTGTTTACCAAAGAAACCGGATGGGCGGCGTATCCATCATGTCAGGTTCCCTAAAGGGAGCGCAGGGTGCCTTTCCTGCTCGTCAGTTTCTCTGCTCATTTAAGTTAACATTTTTCCGCCAACAAGTCAACATTGCCTTTCTTCAATTTATTACAGAATCTGAAAGAGTTAAAGAAAAAAGGCTCTGGGCCCTCCGCTATCCAGCAGCGGGTCGAGCCTTATTCTGCATTGATTATACAATATTTCTACTGGTTGTCAACGTTCCGCTCGTTCCAATACATCAAACTATTTTAGTTCGAGTGATGGGTTAGCAAGCAGTTCTTCGATAAAGACCGTATATAAGGCCGTATTGTTGAACTGCAGAATCATAGTAATCTTTTTACCCGCATCCTTACTGCTCGTGCCACAGAGAAACATTTTCTCACTTTTAGTCCCAAAGTCAATAATAATATGCCTGTCATGCGTTCTATTGCGCGCCTTGATAAACTTGATCTTTCGATCTGGAAACTGAGAGTGAAAGTCGTTATACTCTGCCTTTTTTAAGGGCTTATAGCCCTTATTATCACTGATAATAATTATTTCAACTCCAGGCTTTGCGCAGGCGAGATGGTTTAAGGTCTTAAGAGACAAATAGTTGTCAATAACAATAATGTTCTTTTTGGCTTTAGAATATATGCTCTGAAAAGCCAAATCGGCAGTGAA
>CAMYWC010000110.1:0-3614 GCA_947302545.1 uncultured Clostridia bacterium
CATCCCCAACGCCGTGGTAATCGACGAAACGACCATCGGCACGAAGGCCATTTGAACGGCGCGGCCCGGGGCTTCATGAACGCCCACTTCCTCGAGCGCGTCGTGGTAGTAGTTGATGAAGTGGATTGCGCCGGACATCGTCAGCACGTACACCAGCGGTGGCATGGAAAGCGCGATTGCGTCCACGGGAGTTCCGCAGAAGTTCATCGTAGCCAACGCATAGCCGGTTGCCAGCAGTGCGGCACAGAAGACGATCACCACCAAGCGGAAACTCCGCAGACACGCGGTGGCGACGCCAAAACCCACGATGGCGGCCAGCCACGCCAAGCGCAGCAGCGTGCGGTTGCCTTCTACGTCAATGGCGATGTTGTCCACCGGCGTTCCACCCATGTGGAGCTGAGACGGCTGAATGCCCGGCAGGACGATCAGGAACTCTTCACCGCCGTAGCGGGTGGCGATTTCGCCGTCTTTGCAGGCGCTCTTTAAGATGTTTGCGAGTGCCTTGAGTACGGCGTCGCCTGTCAGATGGCCGTAATTATCGTTTAAGCGTTTGAAAAAGTCTATGTCAAAGAGCATGACCGAGAGCGGGGCTCCGCTCTGTCTTGCAAATGCGGACTGCTCTTCGAGGTAGGAGTACATGTATCTGCGGTTGTAGACCGTGGTCAGAGGGTCGATAATCGACTGGCGTTCAACCTCTTCAATGTTGGCTTCGATTTTCTTCACCTGGGCCTGGTAGAGGTTGAAGATGACCTTTGCGAGAAGACCTATGGCGATGCATACCATCAGGGTGTTTGAAGAGATAGCGTTGAAAGCGAAGTCTCTTCTGCCCGTCTCGGTTGCCGAGAACGCGGGGACATCCACGCAGAGGTTGGGCCACTGCCATGATACGAAAAATGTAAAGGCATACCACAGTGAGTATATGCTCGTCAGGATATAACTGATCTTTCCCGATGTGAAGAAGAGAGTCAGCGCCAGACCCAGAACGAAGTAACTCGGAATGCCGCAGTCTATGGCTCCGCCTGATATGTAAAGCGCGGGGAAGATAATCAGATTTACAATGCAAAGTGAGATGATGATAACTATGTTCTGCTTATCTTTTGACCGTATTCCTATGTATGCAAGCAAAGGGAATGCCAGCGTCATTACGGCGGAAATCGTAATTGCCTCTATGGAGGAATTGAGATTTATGCACGCAAAGACACCTGCAATACCGACCAGTATACCCATCATGAAGATTATGTTGAAGAATCTGTAACGGATGGGTATGTTGGAGCCGAATGAAGTTTTTACGAATTTCTTGAGCTTTTCCATTGGTTATTTTTCAGCGTTGTCCTTTAACATACAGCATTTTTTGTATTTCTTGCCCGAGCCGCAGGGGCAGGGGTCGTTGGGACCGACCTTGTTGCCTTTGCGGACGACAGGGCGTTTTGCCTCAGTGCCGTCACCTGCGCCGGAGGCGCCTGTGACTTTCGCTACCTGTTCGCGCTTGACTTCCTCGTTCTTTGTGACGCGGACGGTGAAGAGCTGGCGGACGGTGTTCTCACGGATGGCCGCGGTCATCTCATCGAACATGTCAAAGCTTTCAAACTTGAACATTACGACGGGATCCTGCTGCGCGTATGCGCGCAGGCCGATGCCCTTCTTGAGTTCTTCCATGGCATCGATGTGGTCCATCCAGTTCATGTCAACATTGCGGAGCAATGCCATACGCTCGAGCTGGCGCATGAGTTCCGAACCGAATTTTTCCTCACGCTGGTCGTAAATCTCGTGGCCGCGCTTTAAGAGGAATTCGGAAATCTCTTCCGAACTCATGTCCTTGAAGGAATCTTCCGGTTTGAGAATCCATCCCATATAGTACTCGCGGAGACCCGCAAGGTTCCAGTCCGCACGGTCCTGTGACTTCGGACAGTAGAGGCCGACGTTTGATTCGACCGTCTCGTCGAACATCTCCATGATCTTGTCGCGGAGATCCATCTCCTCGAGCACCTGATCGCGCTGGCCGTAGATAATCTCACGCTGGTTGTTCATGACATCGTCGTACTGGAGTACGTGCTTACGAATAGCATAGTTCTGTGACTCGAGTTTCTTCTGAGCGGATTCGACGGTGTTGGAAATCAGTTTGACCTCTATCGGCAGGTTCTCGTCGATATTCATGGCCTCCATGATTCTGTACATGCGGTCGCCGCCGAAGAGACGGAGCAGGTCGTCCTCCATTGAGAGGAAGAACTGGGACTCACCGGGGTCGCCCTGACGACCTGAACGGCCGCGCAGCTGGTTGTCGATTCGGCGTGCCTCGTGGCGCTCCGTACCGACAATATAGAGGCCGCCCGCGGCCTTTACCTTTTCGGCTTCGTCTTTTATTTCTTCCTTGAACGCGGATTCGAATTCGGCGAAGTCGGCACGCGCCGCGAGGATCTCCTCGTTGTCTGTGGACGCGAAGCCGGTGGCTTCGGCAATTACTTCGTCGGTGTATCCCTTGGCGCGAAGCTTGGCCTTCGCGAGGAATTCGGGGTTACCGCCGAGCATGATATCGGTACCACGGCCGGCCATGTTCGTCGCTATCGTGACGGAACCGTATTTACCGGCCTGGGCTATAATCTCAGCTTCGCGCTCATGGTTCTTCGCGTTGAGCACTTCGTGCTTTATGCCGCGCTTTTTAAGCAGCTTGGAGAGAAGTTCCGACTTCTCGATATTTACCGTACCTACGAGGACGGGCTGGCCCTTCTCGTGGCACTCTATGATACGGTCAATTACCGCATTGAACTTCGCGGCCTCGGTTTTGTAGATGACATCCGGGTTGTCAATACGGATCATCGGCTTGTTCGTCGGTACTTCTACCGGGAAGAGGCCGTAAATCTCCGAGAACTCATCGGCCTCAGTCATGGCAGTACCTGTCATACCGGCAAGTTTCTTGTACAGACGGAAGTAGTTCTGGAAGGTGATTGTGGCGAGGGTTTTGGACTCTCTGCGGACATTTACGTGCTCCTTGGCCTCAATCGCCTGGTGGAGACCTTCGTTGTAACGGCGGCCGAGCATGATACGGCCGGTAAACTCGTCGACGATTAAGACTTCACCGTCTTTTACGACATAGTCTACGTCGCGATGCATTACACCGTGGGCCTTGATTGCCTGGTTTATGTGATGAAGGATGGTCGAGTTCTCGGCATCCATCAGGTTGTCAATGTTGAAATAGGCCTCAGCCTTGGCAACACCGCTCTGTGCGAGTGTGGCTGTCTTGGCCTTCTCATCGACGATGTAGTCGCCGTCACCGGAATCCTCATATTCCATCTTGTCGTTCTGTTCTTTTATCTTCGTCATTGTAAGTGTCTTGACGAAGTTGTCGGCAAGCTTGTAGAGTTCGGTGGATTCGGTACCCATACCGGAAATGATGAGAGGGGTACGGGCCTCGTCTATGAGGATTGAGTCGACCTCGTCGACGATGGCATAGTTCGGGGGTCGCTGTACCTTGTCCTTCTTGTAGGAGACCATGTTGTCACGGAGGTAGTCGAAACCGAATTCGTTGTTCGTACCGTAGGTGATGTCGGCGTCGTACGCCTTTTTACGCTCCTCGTTGTCAAGGCCGTTGACTATAAGACCGACCTCGAGGCCGAGGA
>CAMYWC010000111.1:0-3611 GCA_947302545.1 uncultured Clostridia bacterium
TTTCTTGCCCACCATCATCTCGGTCAGGGCGGACTCGTCCGTCTCGCTTGTATTGACGGTGCCGATATACTGGCCCTTTCTGAGAACCGACACGCGGTCGGATATCTCCATAACCTCATTGAGCTTGTGGGTGATAATTATGATTGACTTGCCGTTCTCCTTCATCTTGCGAAGGACGGAGAACAGCTTCTTTGTCTCCTGAGGGGTAAGCACCGCGGTCGGCTCATCAAGGATGAGTATATCGGCGCCCCTGTAGAGTACTTTTATTATCTCGACAGTCTGCTTCTCTGAGACGGACATGTCGTATACTTTCTTATTCGGGTCCAGAACAAATCCGTAGAGGTCGGCTATCTCCTTGACCTTTGCGGCGGATTTCTTCAGGTTGTAGCGGCCCTCGTCTTCGAGGCCGAGTATTATATTTTCGGTTGCGGTGAAGATGTCTACCAGTTTGAAATGCTGGTGAATCATTCCTATTTTGTAGTCATATGCGTCCTTAGGGGACCTTATTTCCACTTCGTTTCCGTCAATAAAAATCTGTCCGTGATCCGGAAAGTAGATACCGGAAATCATGTTCATAAGGGTGGTTTTTCCGGAACCGTTTTCACCGAGGATTGAAAGGATTTCCCCTCGCTGCACCTCGAGGCATACGTCCTTGTTTGCCACGATGTCACCGAAGGTTTTGGTTATGTTTTTAAGTTCTATAGCAGGAACTTCAGCCACGGTTATCCCTCCGTAAAAAAAGAACTGTAGGCGGAGCACGAAAGGAAGTGCCCCGCCCGTAAGTTTAATTCAAAAGAGATTACTCTTTGATTGTGATTCCGTCGATGTCGAGATCGAAGTAAGGAGCTGAACGATATTCAGACTCAAGGAACGCACCGTCCTTGATTACTTCTGTCTCACCGACATAGTCGCCCATATCGTCAACGTCAGCCTGATAGGAATCAAGTGTCTTGCCGTCAACTGTGAAGTTGGCTGTGGCAAATACCTGGATTGAACCGTCAAGGAGACCGGCCTTAACTTCGGCAAGCTTGTCAGCTGTGCCCTTGGCTGTTGCCTTGGCACCGAGGTCTGTAAGAACAACAGAACCTGTCTCGATTGTACCTACATAGTCTGTAGGGATGTCAGCAGCCTTGTTGGCCTTGAGAGCGTTAATGCAGAGTGTGTAGTAAGGCTCCCAGTCGATTCTTGAGGAAACGATGAAGGTGTTCGGGCACTGAGCCTCTGTTGAGCCGTTGTAGGAAACGTTGGGAACGTTTGCATCTTCGCAGGCTGTAGGAGCACCGTAGGAGTCAGCATGCTGAGAGATAAGTACGCACTTGTCGCCGATAAGCTTCTGAGCAGCTTCCTTCTCAAGAGTCTCATCATACCATGAGTTTGTGAAGATAACTTCCATTGTAGCGGTCTCGCAAACTGAGCGTGCGCCAAGGAAGAATGATGTGTAACCGGATTTAACTTCAGCGTAAGGGAAAGCGCCGACATAACCGATCTTGGCATCAGCAGCCTGGATGTCGCCTGCTTCGATCATCTCGTTGAGCTTGAGACCGGCAGCAACACCTGCAAGGTAACGGCCCTGATAGATGCTTGCGAAAGCATTGTGGAAGTTCTTGAGACCTTCTGTGTGAGCCTTTGTGCCTGTAGCGTGGCAGAACTGAACGTCAGGCATTTCCTTTGCGGCTTCGATCATATACGGCTCATGACCGAAAGAGTCAGCAAAGATGAGTGTGCATCCCTTGTCAGCGAGGTCAAGAGCAGCCTCTTTGCACTCTGCGCCTTCAGGAATGTTTGTGGTGATGAAGAAAGACTCGCCTTCCTTGAGACCGGCTTTTTCACAGGCAGCTCTGAAGCCGTCAATGAAGTTCTTGTCATAGGTCGAGTTTTCATCGTGAAGGCAGATAAGACCAACCTTCAGTGCAGCTGTTTCAGAACCACCGTTGTTTGCGGGCACCTTTGTGCACGCGGCAAGGGTGAAGATCATGACGGCTGCGAGTACTACAGCAAATAATCTTCTCATAGTACATTTTCCTCCCGTTTTGAATTCTTTCTCAAAATATATATTAAAGCACTTTGGCCTTTAATATACTCAGTCAACAAATGTTATCTCGCCGGTGTCGGCGTCCATGCTCGCGACGCGGGCCAGGGATTCGATGCGGTAGCCGCGCTCGCGGAGCGTCTTGCCGCCCTCCTGGAAGGCCTTTTCAATGACGATGCCGGCGCCTATGACCTCCGCTCCGGCGTCCTCGACAATCTTTACAAGTCCTGTCAGGGCCTCACCGTGGGCCAAAAAGTCATCTATGATGAGCACCTTGTCGCCGGGCTCGAGATATTTCTTCTCTATCATGACCTGGTTTACACAGTTGTGTGTGAAGGAGCGGACGGGCGCCGAGTAGACATTGTCTGAAATATTGCTCGTCTTCGACTTTTTGGCAAAGACCGTATAGCAGCCGAAATACTGGGCTGTCAGGACGGCTATGGCAATGCCTGAGGCCTCAACGGTCAGAATCTTGTTGACGCCGCAGCCGTCAAAGAGTCTGTGGAACTCTTTTCCGCATTCACACATAAAAGGGACATCAATACAGTGGTTTAAAAAAGAACCTACCTTAAGGACATTTCCGGGATAAACCTCGCCTTCTTTGCGGATTTTTTCCTCGAGTGCTTTCACTGTCCCTACCCCCTTTTAAAATACATTTAAATTATAACATTACAAAAGGCACATTTCTATTGTGGTATCTCACAAAACGAGCCACAATATAATGTGCCTTTTAGTCAGTTTTTAAATTGTTTGTAAATGTATTTTCTTTACATCTTTTCCCTGCCGGGGATAACGAGACGCCTTCTCTGTTTCTTGTCGGGCATCTTGACGTCCTCGTTCGGAATTGAAATCATGACAGTCGTGCCCGCTCCGGGCTTTGAGACTATGTTCAGGTCACCGTTGCACATGCGCTGCAGGCGGTCGGTGACGTTCTCTATGCCGAAACGCGAGCCCTGGTTTTCAGATGTAAACTCGTCCCGGCTCGTGAAGCCCACGCCGTCATCCTGGATGATGACGGTATGGCCGGATTCCGAGCCGAACGACTTGATTGTTATCGTGCCCGTGTTTCTGCCCTCGAAGGCGTGGTTTATGCTGTTTTCGACCATGTGCATAACCGTGAGGGCCGGGAGCTGAAAGTCCTTGTCCTCAAGCTGGAGTTCCACACGCAGTCCGGGGAAACCGGTTTGAATGATGCGGACATAGGTCTTGACCCTGTTCATCTCCTCCTCAAAGGGTACGGGATGAACGAAGTCAGTCGCCTCGAGGTTCTTCTCCAGGTAGTCGACAAGGTTGTCCAGGGTCTGGCTCGCCACGCGCGGCGAGGATTTTATCTGATCCTGAACCCTGTTTAAAATCTCAAGTATGAACCGCGGCTGGATTTCCTGTACAACCATGGCCGCCCTCTGGTCCGAGAGCAGAAGCTCCTTCTCCTCCTTGTCCTCCTGTGTGGCCTGCGAGAAGAAGAGCAGGTAGTAGAACAGGCAGGAGACGAGGATGGCGGAGTTCAGGATACCGGCCGAACCTACGAACATCTCGTAGAAGCCTGCGGCGAGACATGCCAGGGCGCACCATACGACCGCCC
>CAMYWC010000112.1:0-3572 GCA_947302545.1 uncultured Clostridia bacterium
ATGTCTTGCCGGCGCCTGAAATAGCCTGATACGTGCAGACAAGAACATCCTTTACGCCAAATCTCTCATCGAGGGGGTAGAGGGCAGGAACATAGCTCTGAAGAGAGCAGTTTGACTTGACCGCAATGAAGCCCCTCTTTGTGCCGAGACGGCGTTTCTGGGCCTCTATAATCTTAATGTGATCGGAATTGAGTTCAGGCACAACCATCGGAACGTCCGGGGTGTGACGGTTTGCGCTGTTGTTTGAGACAACGGGGATTTCGGCCTTGGCGTATTTGTCCTCAATAGCCTTTGTCTGTCTGCCGTTCTCGTTGTAGTAGTAGTATCCTTATCAAGGTTAACTGCGCAGAATACGAAGTCAACAAGTTCACCGATCTTTTCAACATCGTTGTCGGCATCCATAATAACCATGTCAGCCATGGAGGCGGGGATGGGGGTGGTCATTGCCCATTTTGCACCGACAGCCTCCTTATAAGTTTTTCCCGCGGAGCGTGATGAAGCTGCAAGGACCTTCACGTCAAACCAGGGATGATTCTCGAGAATTGTCATAAAACGCTGGCCTACCAGGCCCGTAGCGCCTACAATTCCTACGTTGTACTTCTTCATTGAAAACTACTCCTCTTGTTGTTATAATAAACAATAAATTAATTATAAACGCAGAGGGCTCAATGTCAATGAAAACGTCAGATTTTTACTATGATCTTCCTGAAGAGCTGATAGCTCAGCATCCGCTTGAAAAGCGCGATGCTTCAAGGCTTTTGCACGTTGACAGGTCGACAGGTGAAATCCAGCACCGGCATTTTTACGACGTGACCGAGATATTGTCCGATACTTAACGCCAGGCGACACCCTTATCCTGAAGGACACCCGCGTTCTTCCGTGCCGTATATACGGCGTAAAAGAGAGCACGGGAGCAGTGGTCGAATTCCTGCTTCTCACACAGCAGACTCAGGACACCTGGGAATGTCTCTGCGGTCCCGGCAAGAAGGCGAGGGAGGGCAGCAGGTTCTCCTTCGGTGACGGAATATTAAACTGTGAAGTCGTAAAAGTGAAGGAGGACGGCAACAGAATTGTCCGTTTTGAGTACGAGGGCAGTTTCTTTGCCATTCTCGATGAAATAGGACAGATGCCTTTGCCTCCTTATATTAAAGAAAAACTCGAAGATAAGGAGCGTTACCAGACTGTATACTCCAGGGAACTCGGCTCGGCAGCCGCCCCCACGGCCGGCCTGCATTTTACTCCCGAGCTTCTCGAAAAGATAAAAGACATGGGCGTGAACATAGGCTATGTAACCCTTCACGTCGGACTGGGAACTTTCAGACCGGTAAAGGTGGATGATGTCACGAAGCACAAGATGCATTCCGAACGTTATCATCTTCCGAAAGAGACTGCCGACTTAATCAACCGGACGAAAGAAAACGGCGGAAGAATCATTTCCGTAGGCACTACATCGTGCAGGACACTCGAAGCAGTTGCCGCAAAATACAACGGTGAGATCAAAGAGGATGAGGACAGCACTGAAATCTTCATCTATCCGGGCTTTGAGTTCAAGTGTATCGATGCGCTTATAACCAATTTCCATCTTCCGGAAAGCACACTCTTGATGCTTGTCTCAGCATTCTTGGGTTACGACAAAACCATGAACGCATATCACGAGGCCGTAAAGGAGAAGTACAGATTTTTCTCCTTCGGCGATTCAATGATGATTTCTTAAGACGAGGGTAGTTTGATGTACAGACTCATAAAAACCGAAGGAAAGGCCCGCAGAGGCGAATTTACGACCCCTCACGGCACCATTCAGACGCCTGCATTTCAGAATGTCGCGACCTGCGGCGCCATAAAAGGCGGCCTCGACGCATCTGACCTGAAAGCAGTAGGCGCCCAGGTCATGCTCTGTAACACCTACCATCTCCATGTAAGACCGGGTGACGAGCTCATACGTGACCTCGGCGGTCTTCATAAGTTTACGGGCTGGGACGGTCCGATTCTGACTGATTCAGGCGGATTCCAGGTCTTCTCTCTTGCAAAACTGCGCAAGATAAAAGAAGAGGGGGTAAGCTTCAACTCACACGTCGACGGACGCCATATCTTCATGGGCCCCGAGGAGTCAATGAAAATCCAGTCAAGCCTCGGTTCAACTATTGCAATGGCCTTTGACGAATGCGTGGAAAACCCCGCGCCTTTCGAATATGCGAAGGAATCCTGTGAACGCACGACACGCTGGCTTATCCGCTGCAAAGAGGAACTTGAGCGCTTAAACGCTCTTTCTGATACCATCAACAAACAGCAGATGCTCTTCGGCATAAACCAGGGCTGCACATACGATGAGCTTCGCGTAAAACATATGGAAGAGATAGCGAAGCTCGACCTCGACGGCTATGCCATAGGCGGTCTCGCCGTAGGCGAACCGAAAGAGGAGATGTACCGAATTATCTCAGCCGTCGAGCCTTACGCACCGCAGGATAAAATCCGTTACCTCATGGGCGTGGGCACGCCCGGCAACATCATAGAGGCCGTGTCACGCGGCGTAGATCTCTTCGACTGCGTCATGCCCAGCCGCAATGCGCGCCACGGACAGCTGTTTACATGGGATGGCATCATCAATATTAACAATGCCAAATACGAACGTGATGAGAGCCCTATAGACTCACAATGTGACTGTCCGACCTGCAGATCGCACTCACGCGCTTATATCCGCCATCTGCTCAAAGCAGACGAAATACTGGGTCTGCGTCTCTGTGTAATACACAATCTTTATTTTTACAACAACCTCATGTCAGAGATACGCAAAGCTCTGGACGAGGACCGTTTTTCCGAGTTCCGTGACAAATACGTCGATTTGCTTGACACGAGAATTTAATATATGTAAAATGAATTGGAATTTCAGAGAACAAAAAGGAGTAATATAAATGAACTTTTTACTTGCAATGAATTCTGCAGCAGCAGGTTCTGCTGATGCCGCTTCCGCGAACGGTTCCGGTATGGTAATGATCCTCTTCATGGCTTTTGTCATTGTCTATTTCGTTGTAATCATGCGTAAGGACAAGAAAAAGCAGCAGGATGAGCAGACAATGCGTGAGTCCGTAAAAATCGGTGATGAGGTTCTCACCATCGGCGGAGTCGTAGGCAAAGTCGTCACTGTCCGTGAAGACAGCATCGATATTGAAACAGGCGCTGACAGAATCAAGATCCGCTTCACAAAACAGGCCATAGCCAAGAATATCACAGCTGACAAGAAGGCTGAGGAAATCCGCCAGGCAAAGCTTGCCGAAGCGAAAAACAAAGCCGGAAAAATCGGAAAGAAATAAAAAAAAAGACCCGACAGGTTCCTGTCGGGTCTTTTTTTTATTCGTCTTCTTTTATTACGCCTGCCTTGTTAAGCGGATTGCTGTCAGTCGCGTTTTTCAGCTGCTCATTTACAATGTGGGTGTATATCTGCGTAGTTCCGACATTCTCATGTCCCAAAATCTCTTTCAGCACAAGCACATCGGCGTCTCCGTACTGATACATCAGCGTGGCTGCGGTATGACGAAGCTTATGGGTTGAGTAACCCTCAAGGCCTGATTTTTCAA
>CAMYWC010000113.1:0-3543 GCA_947302545.1 uncultured Clostridia bacterium
CGAGACGACATAGGATACGATATTGATTTTCAGTATATACTGGCAGACGACAAAGGCCAGCACGAGTACTGCCAGCACTATCGTCGGGATATTCCTGTTTTTCTTTTTCTCATCCATCAGAGCTTACCCGCTCTCCTTGCGTTTAAAGTTACCGATACGGAACTTAATGACATGGCCGCGCCGGCGATAATCGGGTTTAAAAGTCCGAGCACCGCGGCAAGTATGCCGATTGAGTTATAGACGACAGACAGAATGAGATTCTGTCTGACAATCTTCATGACATGGCGCGAGGACTCAACCGCGAATGGCAGTGACATGATATCACCGGAAAGCAGCACCACATCTGCCGCCTCCGCGGCTATATCACCGTAGCCGCCGACGGCAATTCCGCAATCAGCGACGGCGAGCGCAGGCGCGTCATTGAAGCCGTCACCCACCATTGCGACATGCCTGTCGGCGCCCTGCAGTTCCTTAATTATCTCCGCCTTGTCATTAGGCTTTACATCGGCATAGACCTTCTCTATGCCGACCTTTTCGCCTATGGAATCAGCGATTTCCTTTTTATCTCCGCTGATCATTACTATATCTTCGGCAAAATCGGACAACGCCTCAACCGTTCGCATGGCGAGCGGTCGCACTTTGTCCTGACCGTCCTTTATACCTAAAGTTATTGTGCCTGTCTTGTCCAGAGCAAATACTGAAACCTCTGACAGTGCCTCTATTGCGCTGCCGCCTTTGAAGAACACTTTCTTCCCTGCCGCGCTCTTTATTCCGTTCTCCACAGCGAGCGGTGTCGCTATACCGAGCGCGCACGGACAGGCAACAACAAGTACGGACATCGCGTTCTTCAGGGCCGTAAATAATTCAAAAGGCTTCACCAGGAAGAACCAGACAAGCCAGGTCAGAAGAGCAATTCCCACAACAATTGCGCAGAACTTCTCAACAAACCTGTCGGCAACATTCTGTATCTCTGCCTTTGAGGTCATCGCCTTTCTGACACAGGAGACTATATTTGAATAAACCGTCTCCTCCTGCTCAAGTGTGACCTCAAAGCTGAGGTCGCCGCTTAAAAGCTTTGTGCCGGCGAAGACATCAGCCCCGACTCCGCACTTTACCGGCTCACTTTCGCCGGTCAGTATGGACATATCGAAGAGGCCTTCACCGCGGACGATTCTGCCGTCGGCGGGCACTATTCTGCTGTCGCAGAGCGTGACCTCGTCGCCGACCTTCAGCTCGTCCGCCTCGGTCGGTATCCTGCTTATGAGGTTTTCCACTATTGACGACGCGTTGCCGTATGTCTTCTGCTCAATGAGTTTTCCGACAAGCACCATGGTTATTACCATTGCGGAGGAGTCAAAATATATCTGGTCATAGTGGCCGAGATAAACCATAACAGCGCTGAAGACATAGGCGCAGGTCGAGCTGAGTGTTACGAGAAACGACATATTTATCGTCCTGCAGCGAAGACCGTTTACCGCGTCCTTATATAAAATACTCGCGCCTAAAAACTGTACGAGAGACGCGAACAGAAGCTGCCACATCGGCGGGAAATTCTGCGTCACCAAGACGGCGAACACGAATGAGAAAACCGCATGGCGAAGAAGTTTGTTCGTCTTCCTCGTGCGCAGCATCTCAGCGTTCTCTCTCGAGTTTTTATAGGCGCGATAACCTGTGTTGTTTATTGCGTTCTCAATCTCTTCGACGGATACTTTGTCTGAATCATAGAGCACGTTGGCAGTGCCCTCTGCCAGAGAAAAACCCGCAGAGGACACGCCGTCAATTGATTCAACTATATCTTCAAGTTTGACCGTACAGGCGGAACAGACCATCCCGTCGATCAGAAGAGACGCAGTTTTCATTTTACGCCACCGGAGCAATAGTCAGTCTGGTACGTCCGTTTATGGGAACGATGAGTTTAACTCTGCCGTTTGCGTCCGCAGTAAACTGAGTACCGAATTCCTTGATTACATACTGCCGGCCGGGAACAAGTCTCTCAATACCGAGCTCGTGGTTTCCGGCAAATCTGTCGAGAGCATTCTTTACAACAAGAGTGAGACTCTTGCCGTCAAGGCTTATCGCCTTCGCCACCCAGACCTTTGTGTAATCGACGTTCTCAAGAACAGGACCTTCAAATGACTCCTTGATGGGGCCGTCAACAAGCGCCGTTCTCCAGGCATCCTTGAATTCCGCAAGTCCCATAAGAACTTGAGCGTTTGCCTCGTTGGAGCATTTCCAATGCATGAGACCCTCACCGTTGATTGTATAGTTTCCTTTCTCAAAGAGCTTGTCACGACACATCTGAGCAAGTTCAAGGTCGCCGTGCTCTCCCGCGAGAATCAAAAGTCCGGAGTAGTTGTCCAGCTGGCTCATGGTGAAATTGCCGTGGTCGAAAGGAAGACCCGGTTTGAGCACTCTGTTTCCGTTCTTGTCGGTTATACAGAACCTGTCGCGGTTGTAGGCCCAGTAGGCCTTTGTCCATTCAGGGCACGCCGAGAGGAATGCCATGAATGTCGCGACGTCGGCGTATGTCGCCGTAATCGGAGGCGGGCACCAGCCCGTCCTCGTCGACTTGAATATCGTCGGCGTGCCGTCCGGAGCGAGAAGCTCGTCACGATACTTTACAAGGACTTTTTCCTTATGGTCATCCCAGTAGGTTGTACCAAAAAGATTGTCATAGCTTACCATACTCTGAATAGCCTTCCAGTTACAGAGACTGTACAGGAAATTCGGCTCACAGGGGAAGACGGTATATCCGCCTGCCTCCCAGTTGCCGACTATTGACTCGGCTATAGTATGGGCACTGTGATTAAATACCTCATCTTCGTTCTTTCTGAACGAAATGCTGCCGCGCTTCTCATAACGCATATCGCCGGTATTTCTCATATACATTGTGAGGTTTAAGAGGAAAAATCCGGTGAGCATTACATTGCCGCGCTTCGGTATGGGATCGGCATTGCGGCTCAGGTTGCCCCAGGCCTCCTCCCACTCCCAGTAAGACCAAACCTTCTTGTGCTGGAAGAGTTCTATAAGTTTGCGCTGTGCCTCAGTGTTCGGGCCGTGATAGTTCGGTGTGTAATGACACTGAACCATCTGCAGGGAGTTGAGCATCGAGTTTATCTGATAGCGGACAGCGTCAACGGAGAACTGCTCCATAACCGTAAACCCGCGGAACTCTCCGTAAGGCGCAAACGCCTGATCGAAGATGTATGCCTGAGCGGCCAGAGCCTCGTCCGAAAGCTCAATCTCCTCAAGCGAAGGTGTGGGTGTTGACTCCGAGTCAAGTTTCGCCAGTTTCTCCGGCATAGCCTCGTTTATACGCCTCTGCTTCGCGAAGCAGTGTCTCGCGTAAATAAAGGTCGTGATACGACCTATGAGGAAATAAATCGCCGGAAGTATAACAACGGGCAGAAGATGAAGATCGCCCTCATACTTCAGTCCGACAAGATACGCTATAATCGCCGCGAGCGCCCAGACAACGTTTAGAGCAACCTGGTTGCCCGTGCCCCACCATGCGATGAGCGACATACCGAATATGACAAGAGT
>CAMYWC010000114.1:0-3540 GCA_947302545.1 uncultured Clostridia bacterium
TTTCAAACTCGAGGGCCAGACAATCATGCGCAACCCGGATTTCGGTATGGATGACAGGCTTCTCCTCGATAAGATTGACTATGAGCGCGGCACGATTGTGCTCGGCGGAAAAGAGTATGAGCTGCTCGACAAGGACTTTCCGACAATTGATCCGAAGAATCCTTACGATCTGACGGATGAAGAGGAGGAGGTAATGGCTGAAATAAGGGCCAATTTCCGCGCCTCTGAAAAGCTTCAGAAACACGCGAGATTCCTTTTCTCAGCCGGCTCAATGTATCGCTGCTACAACGGAAATCTGCTCTTCCACGGCGCAGTTCCGATGGATGAGGAGGGCAATTTCAGGAAGTTTGTTTACGGCGGAAAAGAGTACTCCGGAAAGGCTCTCTTCGATTATTGCAACCGCCAGGCAAAGAAGGGCTTCTTCTCGCCTGAGGGCAGTGACGACAAACAGACCGGCACCGACTTTATGTGGTGGCTCTGGTGCGGACGCTTCTCACCGCTTTTCGCGCGTGATAAGATTACAACTTTCGAGCGCAGGCTCATAGGTGACAAAGAACTCATAAAAGAGGCAAAAGATCCCTATTACACCGTTGTTCAGACGGCTGCAGGCTGCGAGTATATTCTCCGCGATTTCGGTCTCGGCGGCCCGCATTCCCACATTGTCAACGGACATACGCCCGTAAAGGCCGGATCGGGTGAGAGCCCGATAAAAGGCGAGGGCAAACTCATCGACATAGACGGCGGCTTCTGCAGAGCTTATCAGAAGACCACCGGTATTGCCGGTTATACGCTTATCTACAACTCATATATGATGAGACTTTCCTCTCACGAGGCATTCACTTCACGTGAAGATGCGATAAAGAACAACAGGGATATACTCTCCGCATCTGTTGTTTTTGAGCGTCTCGACGACCGTATCAAAGTTGGAGAGACGGATAAAGGAAAACTGCTCAAGGCACAGATGGCGAGTCTTGAAAAACTCCTGGCCGCATACAAGCAGGGCGTTATTCAGGAATCTCAGCAATAGCGAAAAGACAAAGGGGCTGCCCATTCGGGCGGCCCTTTTATAATATTGCAAGAAACTATAAGTTGAGATATAATGGTTACTTGTATTTTTGTAATAAGAGGAATTATGATGGAACGCAAAAAATGGAAACTGGCACAACTGAATAAAGATCTCGCAGCTGAGATTGCCGAGAAGTATTCGGTTGATCCGTTTGTTGCGCTCATACTTGCCGAACGCGGAATATCCGCTCCGGATGAGATAGCTGACTTTCTCGGAAGAGAACAGCAGGAGGTTGATCCTTTCCTTCTTCCGGATATGCAGAAGGCGGTAGACAGAATTAACGATGCGATTTTCAGTTTTGAGAGAATATGCATCTACGGCGACTACGATGCTGACGGTATAACCTCCACCGCCGTACTTTACTCCTATCTTGAGATGCAGGGCGCGAATGTCACTTATCTGCTCCCGGACCGTACCGAAGACGGATATGGCTTAAGCCGCGGAGTGGTCGACAAGATCAAGGCCCTCGGCACCGACCTTATCATCACAGTCGACAACGGTATTTCAGCCGTCGAAGAGGCTGAGTACATAAAAGAGCAGGGAATGGAGCTCATTGTTACGGATCACCACTTAGTCGGTGACGAGCTTCCGGACTGCGTAGCGGTTGTCGACCCTCACCGCGACGATGCGGAATGCCCTTTCAAAGACTACTGCGGTGTCGGAGTTGCATTTAAACTCTGTTGTGCAATTGAAGGCGACAGCGCAGCAGTGACAGAGGATTTCATTGATCTCGTTGCTCTCGGAACCATTGCCGACATAGTCCCTCTGAAGGGAGAGAACAGACGGATTGTCAAACTCGGCCTCGCCTCGATGAATGCTTTCAGACGCTCCGGCATTGACGCTCTCGCGAGAGTTGCCGGTCTCGAGGATAAAGAGATTCTCTCGACCAATATATCCTTCGGTCTCGCTCCGCGTATCAATGCCGCGGGTCGAATGGAACACGCGGAGAAGGCTCTTGAACTGCTTCTCTGCGAAGAACCCGAAATTGCCGCAGAGATGGCAAATGAGCTCAACGAGGCCAACACTAAAAGGCATGAGGCGGAGGACTTCATCCTCGGCCAGACCAAGGAACTGTTCATTGAACATCCGGAGTATACCCATACTCCCGTAATCATTACCTACGGACACGGATGGCATGAGGGCGTGCTCGGTATAGTCGCTTCGAAACTCACCGATATGTACCAGCGTCCTTCAGTAGTCCTCTCAATCCGCGAGGACGGAACTGCCCGCGGCTCCGCGCGCAGTGTTGAGGGATTCTCAATCTTTGATGCCCTTTCGGCATGTTCGGATTATCTGGAGGTCTTCGGCGGCCATTCACAGGCCGCGGGACTTACCCTCAGGACCGACAGCATTCCCGATTTCATAACTGCGATGTGCAGCTATGCGGACAAACTGCCTGAATTTTATCCTGTCCTCAACATCGATTGTAAACTTAACACGGAAAGCATAGACATTGCTCTCGTAGACTCACTGAGGTATCTTGAACCCTTCGGTTGTGAGAACACTTCGCCTGTTTTCGGCATATATGACCTCGTTGTCGACGGTGTCAGTGAACTCGGTGACAGGAAACAGCATCTGCGCATCTATGCTCATAAAGACGGCAGACAGAGCCAGATAACACTTATGGACTTCAATGCGAAGCCCGGTGAGTTTCCGTACAGACAGGGTGACAGATTCGATGCAGTCGTATCTCTCAGCAAAAACGTCTGGAACGGCCAGGAACGGGTTTCAATCGTTCTTAAGGGTTCCAGGCCTGCCGGTGCAGATGACGACCTTATGGTCCGCTGTGTAAAACTTTACGACAAGGTTACGCTCCGTGCAGAACTCTCTTCCGAAGAGGCTGAGTTTGCCATGCCTGACAGACCGCTGTTCGCGAGACTTTACACATTTCTTAAGAAAAACACAGGGTTCACCCTCGCTTCACTTGAATACATTGCCGATAAGATTCATGAAAACGGTGATAATCTCTGCCGGACACGTGTGGCTCTGCTCGCGATGTCCGAACTCGGCATTGTGACCGTGAACAGGGACGGCAGTATAGTTCTGCCGGAGGCAGAGGCGAAAGTGGACCTTGATTCCGCTCCCACCATGGAGTATCTGAAGGAGATGAAAAAGATTGGCTGACTATGATGACAAGTTCGGCGAACTCGAAGCCCTGCTGTCCGAACAGTACTCGGATGAGGAAAAACAAAAGATAATAGAGGCATACAGGTTCGCCAGGGAAGCTCACAGCGGCCAATGCAGATATTCCGGAGAGCCATACATTATGCACCCCGTAGCCGTGGCGCGCATTCTTTTCGACCTCGGTATGGATTATGAGTCCGTCATGGCGGCACTGCTCCACGACACTGTTGAGGATACGGAGACCGGCATTGAAAACCTGCGTGAACTTTTCGGCGACGATGTGGCAACCCTCGTTGACGGCGTCACGAAACTCGGTAAGGTACCGCTTGAGACCAGGGAGGAGAGACAGG
>CAMYWC010000115.1:0-3511 GCA_947302545.1 uncultured Clostridia bacterium
GCAGAATAAACACAATAAAAAACCGGGAGCAAATGCTCCCGGTTTTTGTTATAATGCTTGTGAGGTGAACCTAATGATTATTCTCATAACCGGTGCATCGCACACGGGCAAAACTCTGTTGGCACAGAGACTGCTGGAAAAATATAAGTATCCTTATCTTTCAATTGATCATCTCAAGATGGGATTAATCCGCAGCGGTAATACAGATCTGACGCCTGAGGATGATGAGGAACTGACTGCTTATCTCTGGCCGATTGTAAGAGAGATAATTAAGACGGCAATTGAGAACAAGCAGAATCTCATTGTTGAAGGCTGTTATGTACCGTTTGACTGGAGGCAAAGCTTTGACGAGAACTACATCGCTGATATAAGTTTTATTTGCCTTGCAATGAGTGAGGAGTACATTGACAAACATTTTTCTGAAATAGTTCAACACGAATCGGATATAGAGGAGCGATTTGTTCCAACGAATTGCTTAATAGATGAGTTGAAAGCTGACAACAGAGCAGTTATAAAAGGATTCACTGAATACGGTGAAGAAATAACATATGTTGATTATTAAAAAACGGGAGCAGATGCTCCCGTTTTTTTTTTTTTTATTCTTCGTTTTCTTCCTCGACCGGACTTATGTCTTCAACAAGGACTTTTTCGACGCGGCGTTCGTCGGCTTCGAGGATGGTGATTTTCAGGTTCTTGTAGGTGAACTCCTCATCCTTTTCGGGGTAGTGCTCGAGCATTTCAATGCACCAGCCGCCGACGGTCTCGGACTCGAAGTCGTCGGCCTCGATGTCGAACTCATCAAAGAGGTCTTCGAGAATCATATCGCCGTCAATTTCGAGGGAGTCCTCATGCTCGATGAGTTCCTCTTCAATCTCGTCTGATTCGTCCCAGATCTCGCCGACGAGTTCCTCAAGGACGTCCTCCATGGTGACAATGCCGTGGGTTCCGCCGTATTCGTTCGTGACGATAGCCATGTGCTGCTTGTTCTCCTTGAGGGTGCGGAGAATGTCCGGAAGCTTCATCGTCTTGTATATGAAGCAGGGCTCAAAGAGATGGGACTTGATATCGAATTTGTCGCCGTCTGCAAGAGACTTCAGTATGTTGTTTACGTGGAGTACGCCGATAATATTGTCGATGTCATCCTCGTAGACGGGAAGTCTTGAGAAGGTGGTGGAAGTGATGATCTTCTTTATCTCCGATTCACTGTCGTCCAGGTCAATGGCCTCCATGTCAACACGGGGAGTCATGACGTCGGATGCGGAAGTGTCAGAGAAATCGATTGTGGCCTGAAGCAGCTCTGAACTGTCGGAGTTGAGTATGCCTTCGTCTTCGGCAGTCTCGATGAGGGACTGGAATTCCTCAACGGCTTCTTCCTCAGCTTCCTCTGTCACTTTTTCGGGACCGGTTATAAGATTGGAAAGTTTTACGGTTACCCATACGACGGGGAAGAGGACTGTCATCAGAATTCTGATGGGAAGGGAATAGCGCATGGCGAGGATATTCGGCTTTTTCTTGGCCGTTATCTTCGGTATGGTCTCGCCGAAAACAATTATGAGAAGAGTGATGACGAGTGTTCCGACCCAGGTGAGCTTGTCGCTGCCGAAGATGAGCTGTATGAGTACAGCGGCAAGGGATGAGGCAGCGATATTCACAAGGTTATTGCCGATGAGGATGGTCGAGAGGGCGTCGTCAAAGCGCTTGGATATGTTCAGGGCGCGTGCGGCGCTCTTCTTGCCCGAATCGGCCTCATGTTCGAGACGGACGTCATTTGCGGCCGAAAAGCTCATTTCAGAGGCGGAGAAGAAGTGTGAGAGGAATACACAGATGAGTATTCCGAGGGACACGAGAATTACAGGCAGTGTCATGCTTCCTCACCACCTTCCTCGGCGGGCGCTTTGTCGCTCTCGTCGTAAATCTCGCCGACGAGTTCCTCGAGTATGTCCTCAATTGTGACAATACCGAAGGTGCCGCCGAACTCGTCGAGTACGACAGCGAGCGTCACGCGGTTCTGCGTCATTGTCTCAAGCGCATCGTCAATGGTCGTTCCTTTTTCAAGGAACAGAGGCTTGTTCATGATGCGCTTGATAACCGGATACTTGCCGGTCTGAAGATAACGCTTCATATATCTGCGTATGTGGAGAACACCGATAATCTTATCCTTTGTTTCCTCATACACGGGAAGACGCGAGTGGGACGCGTCAGTTATGACTTCGAAGATTTCCTCGTTGGATTTCAAGAGATTGATACCCACTACATCGACACGCGGAGTTGAAACGGATTCAACGGTTACGTCATCAAATGAGAGGGCGGATGAGAGAAGATCGCTCTGCTCCTCGTCTATTGCTCCGGATTCCTCGAGATCCTCGATTATGTCGAGAAGCTCTTCCTCGGTCACGGTAATCTCAGGCTCTTCACGGGTCAGTTTCTCAGCCAGATTTCCTATGCCTGCGAGGATTTTAGCGAGAGGAGCGAATATCTTCATGAAAATAAGAAGAGGCCCCGCGCACGTAAGGATACAGCTTTCGCTGTACTTCTTGGCAAAACTTTACGGCAGCAACACACCGACAAAGACCACAACAAGTGTGGTGAGTATGGTGCTGACCGTTACCGCGTTAAGCCCCCAGTTTCTGGTTACGAAAACCGTTACGATGGAAGCGATTGAGACATGCACGATGTTTGTGCATATCAGAAGTGTGGTGATTGCTTTATCAAAGTTATCGAGCGCGAAAAGCGCACGTTTCGCTCTGGCGTCACCACGATCAGCGCCGAGTTTGAGTCTGTTTCTCGAAACACTCGACAGGGCGGTCTCGGTAATTGCAAAGTACGCCGCAAGACCAAGAAGTATTAAGATTATTATGATTGACCCTCGACTGTCGCCGTCCATATAAGGATCAAACACTCCTTTCAAAAAGTTGTTAGAAGGTAGTATATAATATAAAAGAATTGTTGTCAAATGGTGTAAATACACATATAATTATCGGGAAGTTCAAAAAGGGGACAGTTTATGAAATCGTTCGTAATTGAGGAGAACTCCGCGAACCAGAGACTCGACAAGTTCATTACGAAGAACCTGCCGAACCTGCCGCAGTCGCTTCTCTACAAGTACATCAGAACAAAACGCATCAAAGTCAACGGAAAACGTGCTGAAATCTCGACACGCCTTTCCGTCGGCGATGTAGTTGACATGTACATAAACGATGAATTCTTTGAAAAACCGGATCCCCATTATGACTTCCTGCATGCTCCGAAAGAGCTTGACATAATCTTTGAGGATGAGAACCTTTTAATCCTCAATAAGAAGCAGGGGCTACTGTCCCACCCGGATGATACCGAGTATGTCGATACGCTCATCTCGCGCGTGAAGCGCTATCTGTACGAGAAGGGCGAGTACGACCCGGATGCCGAACAGGCTTTCACGCCCGCGCTCATAAACCGTATCGACAGAAATACCGGCGGTATTGTCATGGCGGCCAAGAATGCCGAGGCGCTGCGCACGCTCAACCGGGTCGTC
>CAMYWC010000116.1:0-3439 GCA_947302545.1 uncultured Clostridia bacterium
CCTGCACTTCTTTTGCTCTCTCAAAGAGATATATGACGGTAAGTGTCGATCCTCCGGAAAAAACGACAAAGGCTGTCGAGACGACCGCGGCCCCCGCTCCCAAAGAGGAGGAGGTTGAGGAGACGACGGTCTTAAGTGACGGTACGGTCGTGCCGATTGAAAAGAAGGCCGACGGCTCAAAAGAGGAAAAGACGACCGAGGCACCGAAGGTGACGAAGTATACCGGAGGCGCCCTGCCTTACTTCGAGTGGGCGAAGGCTCAGCAGCTCTCACCGAACTACTTCGGTGAATCCGTATTTATAGGAGACTCCATAAGCCTCAGACTTCAGATGTACGGAGGACTTCCCGGCGCGACATATATGTGTTACGGAAGCTACGGCACCTGCAATGCTTTAAGCGGCGTCATTAAGGCGAATATCTGGAACAGTATTCCCGCAGGCAAGAAACGTGTCTACATCATGCTCGGCATGAATGACTTAAACCGTGTCGGCGTAAACGGTGCCGCTTCAAACATGGCTCAGCTGTGCTCACTCATCGAGCAGAGCAACCCCGGCATACTTATCTACATTCAGTCAATGACCCCTATCATTGCCGCAAAGGACGGTACGAACGGCAGGATCTTAAACAACGCGAACATCAGGCTGTACAACCAGCTTCTTTCCGGTGTAGCTGCATCGCACGGATGGTATTTTGTCGATGTAGCCTCCGTCATGTACGATGACAAAGGATACCTGAAAGATGAGTACTGCAGCGATCCCGGTTCAATGGGCATGCACTTCTCGGGTGCAGGCTGCGGAGCCTGGTGCTGGTACCTTATGAACCACTGCTATGACCCGAGCTGGGCGGTACGCACGCTCACCGTAAACTATGTCATGGCGGACGGTTCAAAGGCCCCTGCGGCGCAGACCGTAGGCAACCTGAAGGCAGGCCAGTCCTACTCGGTGGCGAGTCCGAAGGTCAGAGGCTATACGCCGAATCAGGCAACTGTTTCAGGTACAATCGGAACTGAGGATCAGACAATAACCGTAACCTACACCAAGGACAAGACATATAAACTTACGATAACCTATGTCAAGGCGGAGGGCGGAACAGCCGCTGCGACTTACACAAAGGCTGACTTCTTAAAGGGCGACACATATTCCGTACCGAGTCCCAATGTCAGCGGTTACACTCCTGACAAGGCAACTGTCTCCGGTACATTCGGCGCGGCGGATGTAAACATTACCGTCAAGTATACGAAGAATCCGGAACCTACCACAGAGCCTACGACTGAACCTACGACGGAACCCACTACGGAGCCGACGACAGAACCCACAACAAATTAAACAGAAACTCCCGGGCAAGAGCCCGGGAGTTTTTCAGTTATTCTATGCGGGTGTAGTAGCCGCCGGCCCGGTCGTCGTAGACGGGTTTGCCGTCATTCAGAGCAACCATTGCGTGGTAATAGAAGGTGTTGATCTTGTTGTCGCCTTCGAGTGTGAATGTGAAGTAGTCTGCTGTTGTTGCTGCGAGCGGTTCACTGACGCTGACTTCGGTCAGAGTCAGGACACCTGTTGATGGGTCATATTTGTAATTGTTTACTTTTGTGACCGCTCCGGATTTAGTGTGATCAACGATAATAATCTGACCGCCCTGAAGTGAAATGTCGGTCTCATATGTCACATAGGAACCTGTGTACTTCCACTTGCCGAGGAACTTTTCAATGCTGCTGTCGGGGGCAGTGGTAGTAGTTTCTGTTTCAGGTACCGCACCGTCACCGGTTCCGGTATATACATTAATCGGCTTGCCGTCGAATGCCATCGGCTTGCCGTCTTTGAGAAGATTGCCGTTGTCATCAACGGTGTATTCTGCATCGTCCGGATGGATGAAATACAGTTCTCCGTTTTCGTCATGAGTCCAGAGAATTCTTGTTCCCGTACTTGAATCGAAGAGGGCGCCTGTGCCGTCGTAGAAATCAAAGGAACCGTTCTTTGAGTTGATATGTACGGAACCGTCATTGCTTTTGCCTGACTTTTCCTGTTCGGCTATATAGTCAGTCACAAGGTCGGTATAAAACTCCTCGACGGCATTTTCATATGCCTTGTGTTCAAAGTCGCATGCCGGGGTATTCCTCAATTATGGACTTTGCGGTCTCAAGGGGCACCTCGTTGAGTGCGGGCGGTTCCTGGGGAGTCTTCTCGTTTACGGCTGCTTCAGCATCTTTTTCTGAAACGCCTGCGGCCTTCATAACCTCTTTAATGTTTTCCTTATCTTCGGAACTTTCTCCCTTGAGGGTTTCAAGCAGGGTGAACTCCAGACCTTTGCTGGTGTGCTTGAAGGTTCCGCTCATGATACTTCCGCTGTCCATATAGTCATATACGGATGTGCCGAGATATGCCGTAGCTCCGAACAGGTCGTTCTTCACTCCGTCTAAATAGCTGCTGTAGTTTCCTTCTGCCAGGGCTTTTGCTCCGTCGGCTTTGTAGCCTCCGGTCAGGAGCTTGTGGCCGTTGAGGCCCAGGCTCATGAGCGAGAATACCTGACCTACCGGAGCCATCTGGGCTTCGGTTTTTTCACAGAATGTCGTGATTTCATTTCCTTCGCCGTTTGTGGCGATTACGGAGCCGGCGGCGCCGACTTCAAGGACGGTGTTGACACCGCCCATGACTATGCCGCCGGTCTGAGCCACTGCGGCGAGACCCGTGGCCGGTCCGGCCACGGCAACCGATACGACCAGTCCTGCGGCCGTGCCCGCGGCCTTCAGACCATAGGCGGTCTTATAGCAGGTGTTCGCGTAATCTGCGAAGTCGTTGTATGCTCCGCCTTCAAGTATCGCTTGCGCCTGTTTCAGCTGTGCGTAGGCGTGTTTGCAGTCAGTACCAAGCTGGTCTGCCAGTGTCTTTACACCCTTGTTGCTCGGAGCTTTATCGTAGATTTCCGTTATTTCCTTTGCCCATCTCATGGCCTCTGATTCTTTCGCGGCGTAGGCCGTCATGAAAAGGAGGCCTGAATCGGGATTGACAGGGGCCATCATGAGAATCTCGGCTTTTTTGTTATTCTTTTCAGCGCCTGCTTTCTGAAGCAGTTCAGTGTAGAGGGCTGCTCCGTACATTGCGTCGGAGAGAACTTCCGCGTTTTCAAAAGCCTTTATTGTATTTGCAAGAAGCTTGTCATAGTCCTTCTGATTGCCTTTTTCGACATCATACTGAAGCAGTTCCTCAAGGTACATTCTCGCAACGAGATATGAGCCGACAGCCAGATTCTGTGAATCATCCAGTACTGCCCGGGCCTGTTTGTCATGCGGAATGACAACACTCACTTTTTCTATGCCTGAGTCTTTGCTTCCTTTTCTGCCGCATGCGCTGAATATCGTTGTTATTACGGCGATTGCGAGTATAAGGCATAAAGCTCTTCTGAAGGTTTTCATATTAATCTCCCCGCTTAAAGCTTGTGGATGAAG
>CAMYWC010000117.1:0-3423 GCA_947302545.1 uncultured Clostridia bacterium
ATAGTTGTTTCAAAAGACGGTATGCGCTCAATACGTACCCATTGCGGAAAAAAGAGATCGCTCTGTGTTTTTGAATATATTTACTTTGCAAGACCGGACTCGGTTGTGGAGGGTCAGTCGGTACAGGAGGCGAGAAAGAGGGCAGGCAGATATCTGGCGAGGAGTTTCCCCGCGGATGCGGATATAGTAATCGGCGTTCCCGATTCCGGTCTGGATGCGGCCCTGGGCTACTCCGAGGAATCAGGCATCCCGTACGGAATAGGTCTTATACGGAACAAATATGTCGGACGTACTTTTATTGCGCCGGAGGAAGCGGGAAGGGGAGAACAGGTACAGCTGAAACTGAATCCCGTGCCGTCCGCAGTAGCGGGGAAAAGAGTTATTTTAATAGACGATTCAATTGTCCGAGGAACCACTTCCAGAGAGATTCTGAAACTGCTTAGAGAGGCGGGCGCAAAAGAGATCCATATGAGAATATCCTCTCCTCCGTTCCTTTATCCCTGCTTTTACGGAACAGACGTCGATTCCTCTTCGGGACTTATCGCAAAAAGTCACACGGTCGCTGAAATCAGCGATATTATAGGTGCGGACTCACTGGGATTTCTTTCGATGGAAGATGCGCTGAGTCTTGCACCCGGCATTCCTTCCGATCAATTCTGCTCCGCCTGCTTTGACGGAGTCTATCCCACTTCTGTTCCGGAGGAAACCGCCAAATCCAGGTTCGAATGAGCGGCTATGAATTGACAACAAAAAAGCGACGGGAAGTCCCGTCGCTTTTTTATTTTGTTCAGTTTAAGACGGAGTCGAGATACTGAAGGTCGGAGTCGGTGGTGGACCAGCTTGTGGCGAAGCGGACCACCGTGTGGGTGTCGTCATACTTCTCCCAGAAGGAGAAGGCGACTTTTTCCTTCAGGGCCTTAAGCTGTTCGTTCTCAAGGATTACAAACTGCTGGTTTGTGTATGAATCAATGAAGAAGTCTATGTTGTGGGCCCTGAAGATCTCCTTGAGTTTTTCGGCCATGTCTATGGCGTGTCTGCTTATTTCGAAGTAGAGGCCGTCGGTGAAGAGAGTGTCAAACTGGACACCGAGAAGACGGCCTTTGGCGATTAAGGCGCCGCGGCGTTTTATTGAGGTCAGGAAGTGCGGCGGCTTGTTGTCTTTGGTAAAGACAACTGCTTCGCCGCACAGGGCTCCGACCTTTGTGCCGCCTATGTAGAAGACGTCGCACAGCTGTGCAATGTCGGAAAGCGAAAGGTCGGTGTTACGGCTTGCGAGAGCATAGCCGAGGCGCGCCCCGTCCATGAAGAGGGGCATGTTGTACCTGTGGCAGATCTCGGAAAGGGCCTGAAGTTCCGCTTTTGTGTATAGTGTGCCATACTCCGTCGGATGAGATATATAGAGCATTCCCGGAGCGGGCATATGCTCGTGGTTCTCATCGGCATAGTATGTCTCAAGATAGTCCTCAAGGACCGTAGGAATTACCTTGCCGTTTTCCTGCGGAAGTTCAAGCACCTTGTGGCCGGTATATTCTATTGCTCCGCCCTCATGCGCGCTTATATGTCCCGTCTTTGCTGCGACAACTGCCTCGTGGTCGCGGAGCATGGTTGATATGACAACGGCATTTGTCTGTGTGCCGCCTGTCAGGAATTCCACATCCACATCAAGGCCGATTGCGGCCTTGATTTTTTCTTTCGCGCTCTCGCAATACCTGTCCGTGCCGTAGCCGGTCAGAGCCTCGCCGTTGGTCTCGGCAAGTCGCTTCAGTATTTCGGGATGAGCGCCGTTAATGTAATCACTTTCAAAAGAAACCATTTTCCTCACCCTTTCGGTTATGCTGCTATTATAAGCCATTTTATTTGTAAATACAAAATATGTGCGGTATACTTTATACAACAAAACAATTATGCGGAGTGCAGAGAATGAGCATATACAGGCTGGGTGAGCGCATAGACAGCGCGAATGCCGCAAAATTTGAAGAGGATATCTCGGGTTTCATTGAAAAGGAGGCGCCGTCGGACCTTGTTCTGGACGCCGCTGACCTCGGATATATCTCGAGTGCGGGACTGCGTGTCCTGCTTAAGATTAAGAAGTCCGGCATGCCTTTGAAGGTTGTCAATGTAAGCACTCAGGTCTATGAGATTTTCGAGATGACCGGCTTTAACGAGATAATCGAAACGGAGAAGGCGCTGCGTAAAATCAGCATTGAGGGCTGCCCGGAGATAGGCCGGGGAGCTCACGGCGTGGTATACCGAATAGCGCCGGATACGGTGGTAAAAGTCTACAATCCCGGCACGGAGATTGCAGATGTTCAGAAGGAGAGGGAACTCTCCAGATGGGCATTTGTCAACGACCTGCCGACCGCCATTCCGTACGATGTAGTGCTCGTCGGAGAGCAGTACGGCGCGGTGTTTGAACTCTTAAATGCCGTGTCTTCCGCGGAGTTTATTGCGGAGTCCGAAGAGAACTTTGACAGATTCATTGCTGAGTCGGTCGGACTCATGAAACAGATTCACTCCGTTGAGGTGGAGCCCGGAAAACTCCCTGATATGAAGGAGAAGACCCGCTCCTGGGCAGAGGACCTCAAGGACCTTTTGGATGAAGATGTATGGCAGGGCGTCATGAAACTGATTGATGAAGTGCCGGAGAGCCATACATTGCTGCACGCGGATTATCATCTCAAAAACCTGATGTTCTGCGACGGCAGCCTGATGATTATAGACATGGATACGCTCAGCGTGGGAGATCCGATTTTCGAACTTGCGACAGTCTACAACTCATACCGCGAGTTCCCGTCCATAGCGGCGGAGGCGGCTGCCTTCCTCGGAATTGATATTGAGACGGCAAACAGAATCTGTGACAGAACTTTTGCCGGTTATCTGGGCGATGTCTCCGAAAGTGAGCGTAAAACAATTGAGAAGAAAGCCCGTATTCTCGGCTGCGTCAGAATCATAGAATTCATGAAGCGCAAGGGAGAAGAGGGCGTAAAACAGTTCGTGATTGACAGATGTGTCAGCGACATTACGGAGCAATGGAGAATCCTATGAAAAGAAAGACAGCGTTAATCATTTTTGCCGCTCTGATTATTGTTGCGGCAGTTGTTGCCCTTGTGGTCACCAACAACAATCGCGCTCCCGCGCCGGCAAAGGATACGGGTTATTCCCCGCAGGCCGCGCAGGCGATAAAGGACTTCACCGCCATGTACGGCAAGGACTCGCCAAACTACAGTGGCAACGAGTATGTCGTAACTGACTTTGACAACACGACTTCAATATTCGATATTACCTACCAGTGCTGCAGGTATCAGCTCGAGACCATGTCCTTTGCGCTTGATCCCGAGGGACTCAAGGCCGCGATTACGGCGGACCTCGACATGTCTGCCGATGACAATCAGCTCTGGGTTGATGATATTCTTGCGGCCTATG
>CAMYWC010000118.1:0-3377 GCA_947302545.1 uncultured Clostridia bacterium
CGAGTAATTTTGATTGCTTTATTTTCGTTTTAGTTTTGGAGGATTAAGGTTATGGCTTTAAGTCAGCAGAGAAAGGGACAGTTGTTTACGGTCCTTTTGTCGCTTCTCATAGTCTTGGTGCTGACCATGCTTATTATCGGCATTTGCATTCTGAGTTATACTATCTCGTTTGTAAATGGCGAGATGGCTATTGATCTTGACGCTTACAAGAACAGCCAGGACCAGACCTCTATTATCTATGCTTATGACGCGGCCGGGGAGCCGTACGAGATAGCGCGTCTTCACGGTGAGGAAAACCGTATCTGGGTTGACCTTCAGGATATTCCGGAAGATGTCCAGAACGCTTTCATCTGTCTTGAAGACAAGCGCTTTTACAATCACCCCGGCGTCGACTGGCTCAGAACTTTCAAAGCCGTTCTTACCCTTGGCAGGTCGGGCGGCGGTTCAACCCTGACGCAGCAGCTCATCAAGAACCTTACTGATGAGAAGCAGGCCACGGTTGCACGTAAGTTCAACGAGATTCTCTATGCGCTGAACATGGAGAAGAATTTCGATAAGTCGGAAATTTTGGAGGCTTATCTCAACACGATTCCTCTGGGTTCGGGCTGCTACGGTGTACAGACCGCCGCCCAGAAATACTTCGGTAAGGACATTACCGAAATCAATGCCTCGGAAGCTGCGGTTATGGCTGCCATAACCAAGGCACCCACAAAGTACAATCCTTTGCTCAACCCCGACAACAACAAACGTCGTCAGCTCCTCTGCCTTGACTATATGAGAGACCAGAAGAAGCTTACAAAGGACGAGTACAACGAGGCAGTTAATTACAAACTCGTTTTCACGAACGATCCGAATTTCGTACCTTCAAAAGAAGTTTCAAAGACCCTGAAACAGGATACCAAGATAAACAGCTACTATGTCGATTACGTAATCGATTCCGTAATCAAGGACCTGAAGAGTCAGTATGGCTACACACAGAGCGAGGCTTACCGTATGATCTACTACGGTGGTCTGAAGATTTACTGTGCGCTTGATGACAAGATTCAGGCCGCCGCCGAGGATATCTACGTAAACCGTACGGGATTCCCGGAGGAGAAGGAGAGAACCGAGGACGGTTCCAACGGAACTAAGAAGAAGGTTCAGTCAGGCATTACGATCATGAACTACGAAGGACGTGTAGTTGCAATGGTCGGCGGCGCAGGTAAAAAGACCATCAACCGCGGACTTAACCGTGCGACGGACGCAGTCAGGTCGCCCGGCTCCTCAATCAAGCCGCTGTCCGTTTACGGACCCGGCATTGACAAGAACGTATTGAATTACTCAACACGTCTTCTTGACTACGGTATCATAGTCAACGGCCAGCGCTGGCACCGTAACTTCTCGGGCTCTATGGGTTCCGAAGACAGCTACTGCATATTACAGTCGGCAGTTGCCAAGTCCCTTAACAATACATCGGCACAGGCACTGAAGAGAGTAGGTCTTGATACCTCTTTCGACTATGTTACAAACCACTTCCACCTCTCAACACTTATTGCTGACGGTGACAATACCGACAAGAACTTCTCGTCACTGGCCGTCGGCGGTATGTCCAGAGGTGTAACCACACTTGAGATGTGCGCCGCTTACTGCACATTCGGTAACGGCGGTAAATACTACAAGCCGTATTGCTACTACAAGGTAACTGACTTCTCAGGAAAGAATGTCTACCTTGAGACAGCCGCGAACCCTGAACAGGCCATTGGTGAGGACACTGCCACTATCATGAACAGAATCCTCCAGACCGTTACACAGGGCGGAGGTACAGGTTACGGCAAGGGCGTTTCGGGATTCACGACTTACATGAAGACCGGTACAACCTCAGACACCAAGGATAAATGGTGCTGCGGCGGTACACCTTACTACTGCGCGGCCGTATGGTACGGCTATGACAAGCAGGAAGAGATGCAGACGGGCGGAGCGAACCCGGCCGCCAACATCTGGTCAGCCGTTATGAACAAGGTTCATGACGGACTTCCCGAAAAGGACTTTGAATACTCGGGTACCGTAGTTTCACGCTCGTACTGCAGAGAGTCAGGACTCCTCGCCGGAGCCGGCTGTACGCAGACAGGCGGAGGCTGGTACAAAGCAAACCGTCTTCCCGGGGTTTGCGACGGTTCGGAGCACGCAGATGCGAAGGCCGCAGCTGAGGCTGAAAAACAGGGATAAGGTCGTAAATGATGCGGCGACATTTGTTGTCGCCGCATTTGATTTTAAGTGAGGAAATTATGGTAAGACTCGGTGTTGACGAAGGGTATGCGCGCACGGGACTTGCTGTCTGCGATGCGCTTGAGGTATTGGCATCACCCGCAGGAGTAATAACTGAATCCTACATGCCGAAGGTAGCAAAGCGTATTGCTGAAGAAGCCGCTTCACGAAACGCTGAGCTTATTGTCGTAGGGCTGCCGCTTAATATGGACGGCTCTAAGGGCTCGCACGCTGAGGCATCTGAAAAGCTCGCGGAGATTTTGCGCTCCGAGTACGGGCTTTCTGTTGAGTTGTTTGACGAGCGTCTTACGACTGTCGAGGCATATGGTCTCTTAAGTGAGTCCGGCACCTTCGGAAAAAAGCGCCGCGATGTAGTTGATTCGGTCGCAGCAACCATAATACTCAAAGACTTTTTATCCGCCCGCGAGAACGGAGACAATTGATGGATTACAGAGAAAGAATGAACAACATGCAGCGGGAGGCCATTGAGACCACTGAAGGCCCGCTGCTTATACTTGCAGGCGCAGGTTCGGGAAAGACAACGGTATTGGTGTCCAGAATCGCTCACATCGTCAGCAAGGGCCTTGCAAAGCCCTGGGAGATACTTGCCATCACTTTCACGAACAAGGCCGCAAACGAGCTCAAGGAGCGTCTTGCGCTGTACCTCGGCGAAGAGGTGGCTAAAGACGTCTGGGCAGACACCTTCCACGCCGTCTGCGCACGCATACTTCGCCGCTCGGGTTCTGTGCTCGGTTACTCCTCGCACTTTACCATTTATGACACGGATGACTCGAAGCGTATTGTGAAGGAATGCCAGAGGCTTCTTGATATTGATGACAAGTTCATGCCGCACAAGAGCATTCTCTCGGCCATAAGCAAGGCTAAGGATGTCCTTATGGAGCCTGATGAGTTCATGGCTCAGGCAGGTAACAATCCGCGCGAGAAGAAGATAGCGGAGTGCTACAAACTTTATCAGCAGCTTTTAAAGAACGCTGACGCCATGGATTTTGACGATATCATCGTCAATGCGGTAAAACTCCTTCGTACCGACAAGGACGTCAGGGAGTACTACCAGGCGAAATTTAAATATGTCCATGTGGATGAGTATCAGGACACAAACCATGCACAGTATG
>CAMYWC010000119.1:0-3367 GCA_947302545.1 uncultured Clostridia bacterium
CATAGAGCCTCCGAAGTCATGCATACCCGTATCGGAACCATAGAGAGAATTGTCCATATGAACATAGCTAGAGCCATTGTTAGAGAAACTTACATTTCCGACATTTGAAAATGACCCTTTATTGCCGAGTACGGGACCATTAAAGTCCTTCTTGCTAAAGTCCATACTATTCCCTCCTTATGCCTTAACTATAATTGCTTTCTTTTTGTTTGTCGAGGTCAAAAATGGGACTTAATCCAAGTACGAAAAGCTTCTTTTACCGATTCGGTTTGGATTTCTGATATTACAGTGGTCTTGTTGCCGGCGTCCTTTGAAGAGGCACCGCAGTGGAATAGTCTTTCATTTTTCGTGTTGTAATCAAGAAAAATGAAACGGTCATGTGCGGTGCCGTTAGTTTTACAGAAACTCAGCATGATATTGGGAAACTCTTTCTTGAAATCATCAACATCACTATTATTAAGCTTGTGGCCGAGATTGTCGCTGAAGATCACTACATCAACTCCGTCTTTTACTTCCTGCAGAAGGTGAAGTGTCTTGGGACTTATATAGTCATCAACTATATATATTGATTTTTCTGCTTTGCTGTATATGTCAATATACAGCGTTACTGCTTTTAACGGTTCGCCGTTGAAAAACAGATATTCCCGTTTTTCGGCAGGCTTTCCCATATCCAGCATAAAAGGTGCGATTTCTGAGCGCTCAACTACGTTGCTGAGTTTTTCCATTACATTGCTCATTTGAGTTCCAAGTTCATTTAATTCAGTCCTCATCTGTACCGTTTCCTTGATGCTGTCCGTTATTTGAAGAGACATACGGAGATATTCATTTTCTCCGATAACATTTCTGTTTTCTATGACATAGTCTTTCATCGCCTTAAAAGTACGGATGAGGGCTTTGCTTTGTTTTACGGCAAGTTCACCTCTGAGGACTGTCATGAGCATATAGATGCCTTGTTTGGTGAAGGCATAAGGAAGATAGCTTGTCCCTCCTTTCACTCCTGCTGTTTGTATCGAGGTCACATTTTGTGACCTCGATAGCGTTTCGACTTCAGAACGCGTAAGTCGGAACAGGAAATCCCCTTCAAATTTCTCAATGTTTCTTTTCACTTGCTGGTTAAACGCCTTTGTTGTGTAACCGTAAATTTCGGCCAGCTCAAAGTCCAACATTACCTTTTTTCCGCGGATTGTGTAGATTTTGTCCGCAAGAGTGAATTCGTCAATAATGGCGATTTCCTTTTTGGTTTCTTCTTGGTTTTTCATGTTTATACCTCCTGAAAATAAAAATAAAAAAAACGCGGCTTGGAGCAGTGACAGAGGGGTTCATAACGAGTCTTAAAGGTCGGTATGAGTTCCTCTGGCACAAGTCCAAGCCGCGTATCTCTTTTTACATAAAGAATCTCGTCCTTAAAGAGAGTCCTTTCGCGACTGCTTGCAGTCTATTTGTTGTTTTAATTATATCAATTATTGCCTGTTTGTCGAGGTCAAAAATGGGACTTATCGCAACAGGGGGTTGCTTGTGTTGGGTGGAGGTTGGTGGTATTGTTTTGAGTGGAGGTGTTGGTGTGGAGACTAAGGATGTTTTGTTGGCTCTTCGGACGGACAGAGGGCTGTCCCAGGATGAGCTGGCTGAGAAGGTGTTTGTTACAAGGCAGGCTGTTTCAAGGTGGGAGAACGGTGAGACAGTGCCTAATACGGAGACTCTGAAACTTTTGTCTTCGGTATTTGATGTTTCTATTAATACCCTGCTGGGAGAACCTCAGAAGAAGGTTTGTCAGTGCTGCGGTATGCCGCTTGAGGATGAGATTATCAGTCATAACTCGGACGGTTCTCTAAACGATGACTACTGCAAATGGTGCTATGCTGACGGCACTTACACATACAGCAATATGGATGATCTTCTGAGGGTTTGCATCCCCCACATGGTGAGTGATGAGTTTACGGAGGAACAGGCCCGGGAGTATATGTCTGCATTGCTCCCTACGCTTGATTACTGGAAGCGTTATGAGGAACTGTCTGATGACGGACAGTTTGAGGAGTTCAAGAAGGTTTTAATGTCTGAAATTAATGCTTTAGAGATTCCGGGAATGCCTGAGGTCACGGCTCTTAATGCGCTGGTTGGTAAATATGTGAACCTTGCGTACCCGCTCCCAAGCGGTTTTACGGCAAAGTTTCTTGATGACAATACCACATACCTCGGAAATCAGCTTGAGAGTGAATTCGGGGGCGACAGGTGCTTTGGAGTGCTCGCGAATATGGATTTCATATTGATTTGCAACTACGGGCGCGAGGGAGCGGACCCGGAGCTTGTGCTGTACAAGAAAAGATAGACAAAGGCTTCGCTCAAATGAGTGAAGCCTTTTTATTCATCTTTATACATTGCCTTTTTCAGTTTCTCATAATCATAGTAAAAAGAGGGGAAAACTTTTTGGAATGCTAACAATTCAATTGTTTTGTATGTTTCCGTTGATGGATCTATACGTCCCTTATGTTGATACACTATCCTGTTAACACTAACTGTTCTAATATCATTAAGCTTTAATACAGAATCATGTGATATGAAAGGGTAGTCCGTACTTCTAAGCAAAAACAAATCGCTCTTTGATTCCGAATTCTCAATTGGATGAAATACATCTGTATGCCTTTTAGGGTTATATGAAAAAATAGGAAGAACATAAAGTAATTTTTGTCTGACACCTATTACAAGTCCTCGATGCTCATATGACATCTCCGGAATAAAATTCTTTCCAAACTCAAATTGATATATTTCGCCTTTCTTTACTGACATCTTACTAAAAGATCTTTCTCTGTTTTCTGCCCAGCGGTATTCAGATTTTGAAAAACGTCTTATTTCATCGTTCTCATTCAGTTTACAAACTAATTCGTTTGTTTTATTTTGTGATTTTAAGTATTCCTTCAAGTGTTATTACCTCCGTAAAAGCAATAAAAAAAGGGCATGGCGCTAACCATACCCTGCTTCGGATAACCGAAGTGACCTCGTCGGTCAAATTATCATTTTTATGGCCTTGTCGGCCAAAAACTCTTTGCCATCATTATACAATAATTTCCCAAAAAATCCAGAGTTTTTTAAAAAAACGATTAATTCAGTGCGGCAACAATTCAACCAAGTTTATAATACAGCAAACAGTTTATCTTGTCAAGAGAAAAACAACGTACCTACGTCGTTTGAACGGTATTTATCGGCTGCTTGAACGGTATGTTATGGAATCGTAAACGGCAACAAAATTATCACTGAACGGTATGTTTTTTTGCAAAAAAAAGAAACACCCCACTCTTTCGAGTGAGGTGTTTTTGTACCTGGTGGAGATAAGCGGGATCGAACCGCTGACCTCTTGAATGCCATTCAAGCG
>CAMYWC010000120.1:0-3365 GCA_947302545.1 uncultured Clostridia bacterium
GCAGCGATGAGTTCCTCTTCGGAGAGCTGTCTGTGCGTTGAAGTCGCGGGGTTTAAGCAGCATGTGCGGGCATCCGCGACATGGGTCTCTATGGCCGCGACTGTAAGCGCCTTCATAAACTTCTCGGCAGCGGCCTTTCCGCCCTTTACGCCGAACGATACGACACCGCAGGTGCCGTTCGGCATATATTTCTGAGCGAGTGCATAGTCCTTGTTGCCGGGAAGGCCGGGGTATGTAACCCATTCAATCTTGTCGGAGCTCTCAAGGAACTGAGCAACCTTGAGGCCGTTCTCGCAATGGCGGGCCATGCGGACCGGCAGGCTCTCAAGACCGAGGTTTAAATAGTACGCGCTCTGCGGGGACTGAACCGTACCGAGGTCACGCATGAGCTGTACGACAGCCTTGGTGATGTATGCGCCTTCAAGACCGAAGCGCTCGGTATAAGTTACACCGTGATAGCTCTCATCGGGTGTTGTGAGACCCGGATACTTGTCGGCATATTTATTCCAGTCAAATTTACCTGAGTCGACAATTGCTCCGCCGACGGCTGAGCCGTGGCCGTCCATATACTTTGTCGTTGAGTGGGTGACAATGTCAGCGCCCCACTCAAACGGACGGCAGTTTACAGGCGTCGCAAAGGTATTGTCGACTATAAGAGGCACGCCGTGCTTATGAGCCGCGGCGGCAAACTTGTCAAAGTCAAGTACGGTAAGCGCGGGGTTGGCGATGGTCTCGCCGAAGAGCGCTTTTGTGTTCTCCTGAAACGCCGCGTCAAGTTCCTCCGGCGTGCAGTCGGGATCGACAAAAGTAAAGTCGATACCCATCTTCTTCATCGTTACGGCGAAGAGATTGTATGTGCCGCCGTAGATTGCCGTACTGGAGACAATGTGGTCACCTGCAGAGGCAATGTTGAAGATAGCGAAGAAGTTCGCGGCCTGGCCCGAGGATGTGAGCATGGCGGCCGTGCCGCCCTCAAGCTCGGCAATCTTGGCCGCGACATAGTCACAGGTCGGATTCTGGAGACGTGAGTAGAAATAGCCCGATGCCTCAAGGTCAAAGAGCTTTCCCATCTCCTCGCTGGTGTCGTACTTGAAAGTCGTGCTCTGGATTATCGGTATCTGGCGCGGCTCGCCGTTTTTCGGCACATAGCCGCCCTGAATGCATTTTGTCTCAATTCTTTTTGCCATTGGTGTTTGCTCCTTTATTTCCAGGAACTGTTGAGGTCAACAGTTCTGTTGAATATTATCTTTCCGCCCTCGATGTCGGAATACTTATCCACAGTGTAGTAACCCTTGCGCATGAACTGGAAGGTGTCGCCTATCTTCAGTCCCGAAAGGAAGGACCTGTCAACGACGGCATCCTTCAAAACCTCGAGTGAGTTCGGGTTCAGGTACTCACAGAGCTCCTTCGAGTCATCTGACGGGTTCTCAACATTGAAGAGTCTGTCGTAGAGACGTACCTCAACATTTGCAGCGCTGTCGGCCGATACCCAGTGAATGGTGCCGCGTACCTTGCGGCCGTCCGGCGACTCTCCTCCCCTTGACTCGGGGTCATATGTGCAGTGGAGGCAGGTTACATTGCCCTCATCATCTGTCTCGTATGAGTTGCAGGTGATGTAATATGCGCTCTTTAAGCGGACCTCGTTGCCCGGGAAGAGCCTGAAGTACTTCTTCACCGGCTCCGCCATGAAGTCATCCTGCTCGACATATATCTCGCGGGAGAAGGTGACCTTTGAAGTGCCGAGTTCCGGCTTGTCCGGATGAAGGGGCGCTTCGATAATCTCCGTCTTACCCTCCGGGTAGTTGTCTATGACAACCTTCAAAGGACGGAGAACGGCCATGGCTCTCAGCGCGTTGACATTGAGATTGTCGCGGACGCAGGCCTCGAGAAGGCCGAAGTCTACGACCGAATAGGCCTTCGAGACACCTATGCGTTCGCAGAAATCGCGGATGGCGGCTGCAGGGAAGCCCCTGCGGCGCATTCCGGAGATTGTGACCATTCGCGGATCATCCCAGCCGTCGACGTAGCCGCCCTCAACGAGGTACAGCGAGCGCCTCTTGGATGTGACGCAGTAGTTTAAGTTAAGTCTCGCGAACTCTATCTGACGCGGACGCTGCCAGCCGAGCATCTCGGCTACGTCGCCCTCATCAAGCACCCAGTCGTAAAGCGGTCTGTGGTTCTCAAACTCAAGTGAGCACAGGGAGTGCGTAACGCCCTCCTTCGCGTCCTCCAGGGGATGGGCGAAGTCGTACATCGGATAGACGCACCACTTGTCGCCCTGTCTGTAGTGCGACAGGTGCGCGATTCTGTAGATTACGGGGTCGCGCATGTTCATGTTCGGCGAGCTCATGTCTATCTTAGCGCGAAGGACACGCGCTCCGTCCGGGAACTCGCCCTTCGTCATGCGCTCAAAGAGGTCCAGGTTCTCCTCGACCGAGCGGTCCCTGTAGGGACTGTTTTTACCCGGCTCAGTCAGTGTGCCCCTGTACTCCTTCATCTGCTCGGGAGTTAAATCGCACACGAAAGCCTTGCCCTTCTTTATGAGGTGTATTGCCACCTCGTACATGAAGTCGAAGTAGTCAGATGCGTAGAGTGTCGGAGGCAGTTCGCTCTCAACAAGCCACTCGATATCCTCGCGGATTGACTCGGCGTACTCAATGTCCTCCTTGCCCGGGTTCGTGTCGTCCAGACGGAGGTTGAAAGTACCCTTGTACTTCTCCTTTGTAAACCAGTTGATGCATATGGCCTTCGCGTGGCCGATGTGCAGATAGCCGTTCGGCTCAGGCGGGAACCTCGTCTGGACGTGGTCATACACGCCCTTCTCCAGGTCCTCGTCTATAAAATCATGTATAAAATTACTCGGTGTTGAATTCTCTTCAACATTCAAAATCTCTTCTGCCATTCTCTTCTCCTAAGAAAGTGCATTTATCGTATTCTCAAGGCGGACATTCACTTCAGCCTCGCCTAAAATCTTCATAATCTCATAAAGATCGGGCGTATTTGTGCGCGATGTAATGGCCACGCGTATGATAGTCGATACATCACCCACATGTCCCTTGTATGCATCGGGATTCGCCTTGTACTCCTTGACATTCGGAGTAAAGCCCAAAGGCTCGCAGATATCCTTTATGCGGGCAAACCAGGTATCCTTGTCGTCCGCAATGTTCCAGACGTCCTTGTACTTTTTGAGTACAGCTGCGGCCGTGGCCTTGTCGATGTGCTCGGGAAGCACGGAAAAGTCCGGTCTGTAAAGTGAGTCATAGAAGTACGCGACATAGTCGGGAACATCCGCCCACTTTGCGATATCCTTTCTGGGTTTTTGATTTTCCCTGTCGATGTTGAGTATAGCTCTCGCCTTTTCCCTG
>CAMYWC010000121.1:0-3279 GCA_947302545.1 uncultured Clostridia bacterium
CCGGCGGTATTTTCAGATCAGAATAGCGGGCGGCCTCATAGCTTGTAAATACGGAACCGTCAGCACGTGTGACCTGCACTTCATAAGTATCGTAAAGCACATTGTACTCAAATGAAAGTGGGCCGTCCGTAATAAACAGGTACAGCTTATACGGAGTATAAGTTATGCCCGTGGCAAACTCCGAGGAAACTATTTCATTCCAGTCCTCTTTAATCAGGCGTTCGGTGTTTGCATGAATAATCGCGAGATTCTCCTCGCTTATCTGATCCGTTTCGGTAACCCACTCCGTGAGACCCTCTACGGTAAACTTTTTCTCGGAAGGTTCAAAGCGCAGGCCCGGTGTAGCTTTTGCCTTTACAGTGACCGTGTCACCGTTTTTCAGTCCTGTCGCAGGAGTAACAGTAAAAGTTTTTGCGTTAGCCCACTCCGCGTCACTGTTAGCGAACTGCAGTTCCGCCTTAGCTGTTCCGGACATGCCGGAGAATTTTACACTCACATCCTTGAACGGATCAACCGTATCCGGGAAGAAGAGCTTACGCACCGGTGAACCCGGTATGAGCACATTCAGCAGGATAATTACCAGAAGCACGCCTAAGGCAATAAGCCAGCCCTTGGCCGTACGCACGCGCTGTCTCTTTTTCTGCAGGTCTTTAATGTCCTCTTCGGCGCGGGCACTGGCCATTCGTCTCTCATATTCTTCTGCGGGCTCATCCTTATCAATGAGCATAATGTGTCCGCAATAAGGACAGGTGGCCTTTTCATCACCCTCCTTATATTCCATTTTTCCTCCGCACGAGGGGCAAACAAGTGAAATCGTCTTGATATTCGACTTCTCCATATACTGAAAACCTCCGGGTTATTATTTCCTTATATATTTTTCATCTTCCGCGTTTTCTGTTTTTTTCCGCTCAATAAGTTTTATCACTCTCGGACGGTTAAATCTTTGTATGATTACTGAAACCAGATCAAGGCACGCCGCCAGGACAGAAGTTATGACAAAAACCGGCAGCGCTCCGACCCGGACAGACGCCAGAATCGGAACAAAGCTCAGAATAATAATGGTCTCATGAACCAGCTCTGCCTGGCACATGGCCTGAACGATTTCATCAAGACTATGCTTTTCAGTGTCAAACAAGTCCGGATCAAAAGTAACCATCTTGTTCTTCCACTGCTTAACCTTCAGTTTCTTATACAGCTGCTTCTCCCACGGCTTTTGCTGATACCACTTTTTAGTGTAATCTGCCTTGTTATTCATGAGCTTGTTAAACACTCCGCCCACACAAAGCCTCATGACAAAATGATATGCGATTGTTCCGAAAGTTATAGCGCAGCTGAACACAGCATTACTGCCTGTCCGAAAATATATGAAGCAAAACAGCGCAGTCAAAAACAAGAACAAAACCGCAACTGTAATAATTATCTTTTTCTCATTCATAACTGCATTTCCCAATCCATTCGTCCCTCTTTATCTGAGATGTACACCCCAGCCGGTGTCGATTTTTCTCTTAACCTTTTCCAGTGTCTCGGGATCAAGTTTCGGCCAGTCGACAACCGTAGTTGCTTTATCCTTGACCAGATGCGCTTTTTCGGCACACAGGGCAATGGGCGTATCGGCCAGTGAATCGGAATAGAAATTCTCAATCACCGGAAGATCGTGGTCAATTATGTATTTTGCCTTCTCTCTGGCATACATGAGATTGTTTGTAAAGACACCGTATTCACGATCAAACTCAGACGCCATGAAGTTAACACCGAGCCTCTTTGCAATAGGTCCGATAATACAGGCCGGAGAGGCGCTTATGATGAGATCGTCATCTCTTTTCTGGGCAAGATACCACTCTGATATCCTGCTCTCATATTTATCCCAATACTTTTCTATCTGTTCATCAAAATCATCTATCTGCGTAAGATAGCTGAACATTTCACGCTGCAGACGATAATTCTTTACTTTACCCTGCCTGTATAAAACCAGTGTCTTCAGCATACGAGGGGCCCAGGTGACCCACAGCTTCGGTTTCCGTTTCATACACCAGAGCGCAAAACCTATCGAGCAATCCGAATAAAAGATTGTGCCGTCAAAATCATAAACATTCATAATCACATCTCCGAATAAACACGGAGCCATTCCTCTTTAGTCAAAAGATTTATATGGTCCATGCGAGTTTCATTCATCTGGGTTACGGGAACATTTTCTTTTGTCATATAATGCTTAAATCCGAGTTTTTCCTGAACGCGTTTCGACTTTTCATTGCCTTCGTAGTAAGCGCACCATATGCGCTCAAGTTTCAGATCTTCAAAGCCGTGGCGTAGCAGTTCCCTTGACGCCTCCGGCACGAGACCGCGTCCCCAGTAAGGCACACCAATCCAGTAACCGAGTTCTGCTTCATCGCCTCTTTCTATGTGATCAGTCGAGAACATCAGTGCAATACTGCCTATAACCGAACCGGTCTCCTTAAGCACTATGGCATATGTCTCCGGGGCAGAGAGAATACTGCTGATTATCTCTCTTGTCTCTTCAACATTTTTATGGGGAGGCCAGCCTGCAGGAGGACCTACACGCGGATCTTTTGCGTATTCAAAACACTCTTCCGCGTCATCTTCCTTCCAGGGTCTTAGAATCAGCCTTTTTGTTTCGAGCGACGGTTCTTCTTCCGCAATAAGTTCCTTTTTTACTGCCAACTTATCGATACCCGTCTTAAGTTCGGGTAAGCCGCGTTTTAAGGTTTTGGGGAGCTCGCCTCTTTCATCGGCGGCAAAGTCCTCTTTCCACCCGTCGCTCGCGTAATACTCTTCAAGCTCGTTTACGACCTTTCTGAAGCGCTCGCTGTTCCAGCCCAATTTCAGGCTTTCTTCCGCTTCGCGCATCAGTTCCTCGTATTTTTTAATTCTCTCAATCTGTTCTTTCATTTTGAACGGGTGTAACTCTATATTTGCCATGCAATACCTCTCTTGGAATTTACCAATCTATTTATTGATGGAATCCAGCATTTTAATGACAATCCGGCTTGAATTGTCGGCCGCGGTTTCTCCGAAGTTCTCATAGCTGTCATGTGCATTTCCGTCCGCTTTGTCGGAAAGTGCTCGAATCACTACGAAAGGAGTTTTGTTTTTAATACAGACAACTGCGATTGCTGCTCCTTCCATTTCACAGGCATAAGCATCATAGTCATTCCGCAGTTTTTCCACATATTCACTGTTTGCAATAAACTGATCGCCTGTGGCAATCGTTCCCTTGAAGGCATGGTCTTCTCCGACGGCGTGCCGGTGACCATCGACGAC
>CAMYWC010000122.1:0-3256 GCA_947302545.1 uncultured Clostridia bacterium
CAAGAAAATCGAGCTCAACATTGACCGTACTGAGCCGAAAGACCCCGTCGACAGGCTCATAGTCGCGGGCCTCAACTGCACGAACCGCGACGGCGTAAAGATGCTGGACGATGTATCCTTCACCGCAAAATCAGGTGAGATACTCGGCATAGCGGGTATCGCCGGTTCGGGCCAGCGTGAGCTGCTTGAGGCCATAGCGGGCCTCCAGCATTTAGACTCCGGCTCGATAATCTACAACAACCCCAAGACGGAGATGCAGGAGAACCTGCGAAACAAGACTCCGCTTCAGATAAGGGAACTCGGCGTACGTCTCTCGTTCGTGCCTGAGGACAGACTCGGCATGGGTCTTGTCGGAAACATGGATCTGACGGATAACATGATGCTGCGTTCCTACAGAAAAGGTAAATCCGCTTTTGTCGAGAGAGGAAAGCCGAAGGAGCTGGCCGAGCGTATTATCGAGGAACTCGAGGTGGTCACCCCGGGTGTCACGACGCCGGTCAGAAAACTCTCCGGAGGCAACGTCCAGAAAGTCCTCGTCGGCCGTGAGAGATCACTCAGTCCGACGGTTCTGATGGCCGCGTACCCCGTACGCGGACTCGACATAAACTCCTCCTACCTCATCTACAATCTTTTGAACCAGCAGAAGGAGAAGGGAGTCGCCGTAATCTTCGTAGGCGAGGACCTCGATGTCCTGATAGCGCTCTGTGACCGCATAGTGGTCCTGGGCTCCGGCAAGGTTACGGGAATTGTGGATGCGAGAAAAACCACGAAGGAAGAGGTCGGTCTTTTGATGACCAAGACCTTTGACAGCGAGGAAGGGGGCAGGTCTTAATGGGTTTCCATATAGTCAAACGCAAGAATATGGAATGGTGGAAAGCCTGGCTTGTCCGTATCATTTCAATTCTCCTCGGTATAATGCTCTCAGCCGCTGTCACCGTCTTCCTGACGGGCAAGGATCCGGTAAACGTCTTCACGACAATGTTTGACGGAGCCTTCGGCACGGAGCGCCGCCTCTGGTCACTGCTCCAGGGCATAGCGATGCTCCTCTGTATATCCCTTGCCGTCACACCGGCCTTTAAGATGCGATTCTGGAACATCGGCGCGGAGGGCCAGGCCCTCATGGGCGGCCTCGCCTCAGCGGCCTGCATGATGTTCATAGGCGACCGCCTTCCGAACTGGCTCATGCTGATAGTCATGGCGGTGACCTCAATGCTCGCAGGCGCCATCTGGGCGGTAATCCCCGCGGTCTTCAAGGCCCGCTGGAACACCAACGAGACGCTCTTCACCCTCATGATGAACTACATCGCCATACAGCTTGTGTCTTACTACATCTGTGTATACGCGACAGGCGGTTCGGGCAAGATAGACGTCATCAACCCCGTAACTCACACGGGATGGCTCCCCGCAATAGGCGGCAAGAGCTACCTTCTCAATATAATCATCGTCCTGGTACTGACGGTTGTCATGTACATCTACCTCAAGTACTCAAAGCAGGGCTATGAGATTTCCGTAGTAGGTGAGTCCGAGAACACGGCGAAATACATCGGTATAAACGTACCGAAGGTAATCATCCGCACGATGATAATCTCAGGTCTCCTCTGCGGTATTACGGGCTTCCTGCTCGTCTCGGGTGCCGACCACACGATTTCGAGAGACACCATAGCGGGCCGCGGATTCACCGCGATAATGGTCTCCTGGCTCGCGAAGTTCAACCCGGCAGTTATGATTCTTACATCATTCCTGCTCGTATTCTTCCAGAAGGGCTCAACTGAGGTCTCGCAGCTGTGCGGACTCAATGCCTCCTTCTCAGACATAATCACGGGTATCATAATCTTCTTCATCATCGGTTCAGAGTTCTTCATCAACTACCAGATCAAGAAGAATGAAAAGGAGGTTAAGGCGTCATGACAATGCTTGTACAGTTTTTCCAGCGAGCGGTAATGCAGGGCGTACCCCTCCTCTTCGGCTCGACCGGTGAAATTCTCACCGAAAAGAGCGGCCACTTAAACCTCGGTATTCCGGGTATCATGTATGTGGGCGCCATAGGCGGCGTAATAGGCTCCTTCTTCTATGAGGAGAAGGTCGGAGCCGCCAACATAAACCCGTTCCTCGCGGTCCTCATACCGCTTCTGACATCTATCCTGGGTTCGCTCTTCATGGGACTCATCTACAGTTTCCTGACCGTAACACTCAGGGCAAATCAGAACGTAACGGGCCTTGCCCTCACCACCTTCGGCGTAGGCTTCGGTAACTTCTTCGGCGGATCGCTCATCAAGATCTCCGGCTCCTCAATGCCGGCTATCACGCTCTCCGCCACATCAAAGTGCTTCAAGACAACACTTCCGTTTGCGAACTCACTCGGTGTCGTGGGCAAGCTGTTCTTCTCATACAGCTTCCTCGCCTATGTCGCCATAGTGATAGCTCTCATCGCGGGCTATGTCTTAAACCACACCCGCACGGGTCTTCACCTGCGCGCCGTCGGCGAGAACCCGGCGACGGCTGACGCCGCGGGCATAAACGTAAACCGCTACAAGTACGTAACGACTTGCATCGGTTCAGTCATCGCCGGACTCGGCGGACTCTACTACGTAATGGACTACGCCTCGGGTATATGGTCAAACGGCGGTTTCGGTGACCGCGGCTGGCTTGCCGTCGCCATCGTAATCTTCGCCATCTGGCGCCCGAACATAGCCATCCCGGCGTCCATCCTCTTCGGCGGACTCTTCATCATCTACAACTATGTATCAATCCCCGGCATGGGTATTGAGGCCCAGGAGCTCTTCAAGATGCTCCCGTACCTCGTAACACTCATAGTACTCATAATCACGAGCATGCGTGAGAAGAGGGAATCCCAGCCTCCGCAGTCGCTCGGACTATCTTACTTCAGGGAAGACAGGTAATGATTTTTTACATCGATCCGGGCACCGGCAGTATGCTCTTCACCATACTCATCGGTGTTTTAAGTGCCGGAGTCTATGCAATAAAAAATCTCATAATCAAGCTGCGCTTTTCGATAAGCGGCGGCAAGGCTGACACAGCCAAATCAAACAACATACCGCTTGTTATCTTTTCCGATGACAAGCGGTATGATAACGTTTTCGAGCCCATCTGCGACGAGTTCGAAAAGCGCGGAAAGGACGTCGTTTTCATGACGGCGTCGCAGGACGACCCCCTCCTTGAAAAGCCCTATGAGCATGTAAAGACGCAGTTTATCGGCGAGGGCAACCGCGCCTTTGCAAAGCTCAACATGCTCAAG
>CAMYWC010000123.1:0-3252 GCA_947302545.1 uncultured Clostridia bacterium
ATACTTCAATACAGTTGTTTGCCTTGTCGTAGTTCCACTTGGAACGGACCTTTATGCTGCCGCGGCCCGTCTTTATGACGGAGTCCATGACGGCCGCGTCATAGATAATCCTGCCGCCGCCGGGGAAGTCCGGCGCCTTGATTATCTGGCTTACATCATAGTCGCTGTCCTTTATGAGCTCGGCAGTCGCCTCGCATATCTCACGGAGATTGAAAGAACAGATATTGCAGGCCATGCCGACGGCAATGCCCTGGTTATTGTTTACGAGTACGGTCGGGAAGGTTACCGGCAGAAGTGTCGGTTCCTTCATCGTCGAATCGTAGTTGTCGACGAAGTCCACGGTGTCCTTGTCGATGTCGGCAAAGAGTTCGTTCGCGATTTTTTCGAGGCGCGCCTCGGTGTAACGCGAGGCGGCATAAGCCATGCCCGAGGAATAGGCCTTACCGAAGTTACCCTTCGAGTCAACGAAGGGATGAAGCAGTGACTCATTACCGCGGGCAAGGCGGACCATCGTCTCGTAGATGGCTGCATCGCCGTGGGGGTTGAGCTGCATCGTACGGCCTACGATATTCGCGGATTTTATACGCGGACCTGTCAGAAGGCCCATCTTGTACATGGTGTAAAGAAGCTTTCTGTGAGACGGCTTGAAACCGTCAATCTCAGGCAGGGCGCGTGACATGATAACGCTCATCGCGTAGGGCATATAGTTCGTCTCAAGAGTATCGACTATCGGCTGGGAGACAATATCGCCCGCCCCGAGTATGTGGGCGTTCGGGTTTTCTTCCTCGTGTGCCGGTGCCTTGGTCTTCGGTTTTCTCGGTGCCACTGTCTCCCCTCCTTATGAAAGATCGAGCATGTCGAGGTACTTGTAGCCCTCGTCGGCGATCTTGTCTTTTCTGCCCTGGAGGTCGTCTCCGAGGAGGACCTCAAATGTTGACAGGGTGCGTTCCACGTCTGACTCCGTGATCTGAACGAGTCTGCGCGTCTTCGGGTTCATAGTGGTGAGCCACATCATGTCGGCATCATTTTCACCGAGACCTTTCGAGCGCTGAATTGTGTATTTCTTATCGCCTATCTCGGCGAGAGCCTGAATCTTCTCCTGCTCGGTATAGGCAAACCAGACGTCATCCCTGCAGGTTATCTCATAGAGCGGTGACTCGGCGATGTAGACCTTGCCCTCCTTGATGAGCGTGGGCATGAGGCGGTAGATCATCGCGAGTATAAGCGTCCTTATCTGATAGCCGTCGACATCCGCATCGGTGCAGATTATGACCTTGCTCCAGCGGAGGTTGTCGAGGTTGAAGAGGTTGACGTCCTTGGCCTTTGTCGCGACCTCAACGCCGCATCCGAGGACCTTGATGAGATCAGTGATAATCTCGCTCTTGAAGATACGGTTGTAGTCGACCTTCATACAGTTGAGTATCTTACCTCTGACGGGTATGACCGCCTGGAACTCGGAATCGCGGGCCTGCTTGCAGGCGCCGAGGGCCGAGTCGCCCTCAACTATGAACACTTCACGGCGATCCACTTCCTTCGTGCGGCAGTCGACAAACTTCTGCACGCGGTTGGACATATCCATATTTGCCGTGAGTGTCTTCTTCATACTGACGCGGGTCGCCTCGGCGTGGACGCGGGCCCGCATGTTTATGAGCACCTGGTTGCAGATTTTGTCCGCATCCAGTTTGTTCTCGATGAAGTAGACCTCAAGCTGGTGCTTGAAGAAGTCGGTCATGGCGTCCTGGATGAACTTGTTGGTAATCGACTTCTTGGTCTGGTTCTCGTAAGATGTAACGGTCGAGAAAGACGAGATAACAATCATCAGACAGTCGGCGACATCCTGGAAGGTTATCTTGCCGTCCGCCTTCTTGTACATGCTGTTGCTCTTCATGTAGGCATCTATCTGATTGCCAAAGGCTGGGCGGACGGCCTTGTCCGGCGCGCCGCCGTGCTCGAGCCAGGATGAGTTGTGATAATACTCAATCAGCTGATGCTTGTTTGAAAACGCAACAGCCGCCGAGATTTTGACCTTGTACTCATCCTTGTCCTCGCGGTCGCGGCCGCGCCTCTCGCACTCCCAGTACTGGGTCTGCGTGAGCGTGTCCTCACCGGCGATTTCGGATATATAGTCAACAATTCCCTTCTCGTAGAAGTACTCGTACTTCTCAAACGATGCTGCCGTGACCTGGTCACGAAGTATAAATGTCACGCCCGAGTTTACTATTGCCTGGCGTTTTATGGCATCCTGGAAATATTCAAGAGGAATATCTATGTCAGTAAAGACATCGAGGTCGGGTTTCCATGTGATGAGTGAGCCCGTGTCATTCTTTTTGGCATAAGGCTCCTTCTCGAGTTCACCCTTCGGGTTGCCCTTCTTGAAGTGCATAGTGTATTTAAAGCCGTCACGGCGCACCTCAGCGTCCATATACTCGGAGGCGTACTGCGTTGCGCATAGGCCGAGACCGTTGAGGCCCAGCGAGAAACCGTAGCTCGAGTCTATGGCGTTGGTATTGTACTTACCGCCTGCGTACATCTCACAGAAGACGAGACGCCAGTTGTAATCCTTCTCTTTTTCGTTGTAGTCCATCGGTATTCCGCGGCCGTGGTCCTCGACGGAGATTGACTTGTCGAGGTAACGGGTGACGACTATCTTGTCGCCGTGGCCCTCACGGGCCTCGTCGATGGAGTTTGAGAGTATTTCAAAAAAGGAGTGTTCACAGCCGTCGAGACCGTCAGAACCGAAGATGACGGCCGGGCGCTTACGCACACGGTCGGCACCTTTGAGCTGACTTATGTCGGTATTGCCGTAATCCGCTTTCTTTGCTGTCATAAATTCCTCACAATATTAAAAATATAGTCTATTTATTTTACACCATATATAGTAGCAAAGTCAAGGAAACAGCACAAAATAAAGGGGCGGCCGAAGCCGCCCCTTTTACCCTTTAATCCTTGTGTTTAAACGGATTTTCGTCGTCCGGGTCCTCCATGTCGCGCGCTGTTTTCAGCAGCTCATATAGTTCATATATTTCATCGTTTTCGGTGAAGGTTCCGTGAGGAGTGTCGTCGCCCTCGTAGAAGTCGTAATGACCCTCGGGAATGTCATCTTCAATGTGATGCTCCTCGGGTTTCTCCTCCGCTACGGGAGTGATTTTTACGGGATGCTTGCCCTTTGACTTCTTGCCCTTGGCCTTGACCTTAGCCTTTACCTTCGGCTTTTCGGGAGCCTCAGCGGGCTCTTCAGACTTTTCGGGCTCA
>CAMYWC010000124.1:0-3195 GCA_947302545.1 uncultured Clostridia bacterium
CTACCTCTCACATGCCTGTGACATAATCTTAAAGCACCGTTCTCCCGATACCGTATGCGGTATTGTAAAGAACATCGGCCGCGATGGCGAAGAGATGAAACTCATGACTCTCGCAGAGCTTAAGGACTATTCAGCGGACATGTTTACGACCGTATTTATCGGCAATTCCAAAACGAAGATCGTTGACGGAAAAATGGTGACCCCCAGAGGTTATGTATATGAAAAGTAAGGTCTGTCTTTTTGCCGGAACGACAGAAGGCAGGGTCATAGCGGGTCTTCTGAAGGACGCAGTCGACCTGACGGCCTGCGTCGCAACGGAATACGGCGAAGAACTGCTGGACGGTGTCAACGTCCATACCGGCAGGATGAGTGTGAACGATATGAGAACATTCTTCGAAAGCGAAGGATTCGAGCTCATCATCGATGCGACACACCCTTATGCCGTGGAAGTGACAAATAACATAAAAGAAGCCTCATCTGTTCCCGTCATGCGAATCCTGCGTGAGAGCGATGAAACCATAAGCGATGCAGTCTGCGTGGACCGCGCAGAAGACGCGAAAAGCTTCCTTGAGACAGTTGACGGCAATGTGCTCCTGACAACCGGATCAAAGGAGCTCTCCGTTTATAAGAGCCTTGATCTTTCGAGAATCTGGGCAAGGGTGCTGCCGCTTGACTCCTCGCTCGAAGCCTGCAGAGAAGCGGGATTTGACGACGAGCATATCATTGCCGCCCAGGGCCCGTTTTCATATGAAGAAAACCTTGAGCAGCTTAAAAAGATAAACGCAAAATACATGGTGACCAAGATGTCCGGAAAGAGCGGCGGCTTTGACGAGAAAATCCGCGCGGCAAAGGACGCAGGCGCGATTCCCGTAATCATAGGCCTGCCTCCGCAGACAGAAGGTCTGACGCTTGACGAAGCGACAGCGGAACTTAAAAGGAGATACTTATGAGCAGAGTGACAATAATCGGAATCGGACCCGGATCGGACGGCCTTCTGACAGCAGATGCGAAAGAGGCCCTTTCCGCCTGCGACGCAGTACTCGGAGCAAAATCCGTAGTTGACTCACTTAATATTGACAAACCCGTATACTTCGAATACCTGCCCGAAAAAGTCATAGAGGTTCTGGACAGCCATCCGGAGATTAAGAATGCTGCGCTCGTCATGCGCGGCGATGTCGGCTTTTACAGCGGCGCAAAGAAACTCAGGGAAGCAATACCGGACGCTGCACTGATTCCCGGCATTGCCTCTCCCATTCTCTTTGCCGCCGACCTCGGTATCTCCTGGGACGACGCCGCGCTCATAAGCCTCCACGGCAAGGATGAGAATCCGATTCTCAAAATAAGCCGTAACAAAAAGACTTTCATACTCACCGGCGGCAACAGCTCGCCGAAGACCATTATCAGCAAACTCATCGAATACGGTATGGGCGACCTGAAAGTCACTGTAGGCGAGAATCTCTCCTGTGAAAACGAGAGATATACTGCAGGCACTGCTTCACAACTCGAAGGCATGGATTTTGATCCTCTTTCAATTGTTTTCGTTGAAAATCCCTACGCCGAAAAAGCAGCTGCCATAGGAATCCCGGATGACGAGTTCATCCGCGGAGACGTTCCGATGACCAAGGCTGAAATAAGAGCAATATCGCTCTCAAAACTGAAGATCAGAAACGATTCCGTAATCTGGGATATAGGTGCCGGCACAGGCTCCGTCTCGGTTGAATGTGCCCTCCTCGCTGAGGACGGAAAAGTATATGCCATAGAGAAAAAGGCGGAAGCAGTCGACCTCATCAGGCAGAACAGAGTTAAATTCAGAACTGACAATATAATCGACATTGCCGGAGAAGCGCCGGATGCTCTCGCGGACCTCCCCGCCCCCGACTGCGTATTTATCGGCCAGACGGAAGCGAGCAGTCTCGCAAAGAGATTTGATGAATTCGAGGCGGTTTCCGTAAGCGTCTCCCGCTCAAGGGCAGCCGGCGACTATCACCTCATGAACTCATTAAACCCCGTAACAATCTTTACCATGCGCGGAGGCAGATAATGGAGTTATTTATCACTTACCAGACATATGCGATCTTCGCGGGCTTCATGCTGGATTTCTTCCTGGGTGATCCCCCGTCGTTCCCGCATCCGGTAAGACTAATCGGCAAACTGATAAGTTACCTTGACGAAAAACTCCGTCACGGCGAAAACGACGAGCGGGACTTAAAGACCGGAACGCTTGCAACGGGTATTACCGTTTCGGTATCCACACTTGTTCCTCTCCTGCTCCTCATACTCTCAGCGCGTTATCTACCTTATCTCTATTTCTTCCTCTGCACCCTCATGTGCTGGCAGCTCATCTCCGCCAGACAGCTTCAGAGAGAAGCGGACAAGGTTAAGAAATGTCTTTTTGAGGAAGACATTGAGGGCGCAAGAAAGGCAGTCTCAATGATTGTCGGCCGCGACACGGAGAAACTCGACGAAAAAGGCATCACGCGCGCAGCGGTCGAGACAGTCGCGGAGAGCACATCGGACGGCGTCGCGGCGCCCCTCTTCTGGATGATGGTTTTCGGCCCTGTCGGCGGTTTCTTCTACAAGTCGGTCAACACTCTCGACTCGATGATAGGATACAAAAACGACAAGTACATCTTCTTCGGAAGAGCGGCCGCAAAGCTTGACGATGCAGTCAACTTCATCCCGTCAAGACTCGCCGCGGTACTGATGATAGCCGCAAGTGCGCTTTTAAGGCTGGATGCTAAAAACGCTCTGAAGATATTCAGGCGGGACCGCTTAATGCACGCGAGTCCCAACTCGGCGCAGACCGAATCCGTCTGCGCAGGCGCACTCGACCTGCAGCTTCTCGGTCCCGCAACGTACGGCGGAATCCTGAACGACAAGCCCTTTGTCGGAGATCCGATAAAAGAAATTGAACCGAAAGACATAGAAAGAGCATGCAATCTGATGTATGCCACATCGGCCCTGATGCTGGCCCTCACACTGATAATAAGGACACTGGTGATGTTATGCTTTTAAACCAGACAAACCCGCACGGCGGTGACATCTATCACAACGATGTTTTAATGGACTTCTCCTCGAATGTAAATCCGTGGGGAGTGCATCCGCATATCAAACTTGCCGTAGCGAAGGCTGTCGACAACGCCGACAGATATCCCGACCCCTACTGCACGGAGCTGCGCAAGAAGCTTGAAGAAC
>CAMYWC010000125.1:0-3193 GCA_947302545.1 uncultured Clostridia bacterium
ATATCAACACCCATCTCCGCGGCAATAATGCCTGCGAGAGTGGTCTTGCCGAGTCCCGGAGGGCCGTAGAGCAGGACATGGTCCATGGGCTCACCGCGGCGCTTCGCGGCGTCGATGTAAACCTTGAGGTTTTCCTTGACCTTCTCCTGGCCTATGTACTCGTTCAGCGTCCTGGGACGGAGTGAGTACTCCACAGAGGCGTCATCTTCACTCTTGTAATGAGGGTCGACGTATCTGCTTTCAAAATCCATGTCTTCGGAATTAAAAGTGCTTGTGTTCACGTTCTCCCCTCCTTATCTTCCCAGTTGTTTAAGAGCCTGCTTTATAAGTTCGGACGCAGGTAAAGACGGGTCGCAGTTACCTACGGCAATAGCGGCTTCGGACTGGCTGTAGCCGAGTCCCACAAGGGCGGCAATGGCTTTCGGTGCCTCTCCCTTGCCGGTCGAGACCGCTGCAGCGTGGGCAAAGGTCACGCCTCCGGCTGAGCCGCCGAGCTTTCCGACCTTGTCGTGAAGCTCAAGGCAGATACGCTGAGCGACCTTGGGTCCTACGCCCTGCGCCACGGTGATCGCCTTCGCGTCACCTGACGCTATGGCGAGATAAAGCTGTGAAGGAGTAAGCTCGGAGAGTATGGCAAGTCCCGCCTTCGGGCCCACGCCTGAAACGGAAATGAGCATCTTGAAGGCATCCAGTTCCTCCTTCTCGAAGAAACCGTAGAGGTCCATAACGTCCTCGCCCACCTTGAGGTATGTGTAGAGTGTGACCTTCGAACCTATAGGTCCGAGTTCTTTTAGCGTGTTGAGAGTCACATAGCACAGGTAAGCCACACCGTTGCAGTCAACCGCCGCGGTGTTGTTGTCAGTGTATGCGAGTTCTCCCGTCAAACTGAAAAACAAAGGAATTCTCCTCTCAAAGTGTGTTACCCCATTATTCCCTGAAAAGTAATTATAATACGCGCATTATAATATACTTTAACGTCTAATTTTACCACGCCGTTAAAGAAATATCAATCGGTTTACATAATAAAAGCGGACCGGCAGCCGCCGGCCCGCAGTTTATATTCCCTTCCGTTCGGTAAGTTTTCTCTTGCTCGGCGCCGCCGAGAGGCCCGAGCCTCCGACATGGCCATGGCAGATTGCCATGGCGAGCGCATCGGCGGTGTCGTCGGGTTTCGGCACCTTGGAAAGGCCGAGAATATTCTTGGTCATCTGCATGACCTGTTTCTTGTCGGCCTTGCCGTAACCCGTCACCGCCTGCTTCACCTGGAGAGGCGTGTATTCATAGACCGGAAGCGAGTTGTTCTCCGCACAGAGCAGGAGTACGCCACGCGCCTGTGCTACGTCGATTGCGGTCTTAACATTGGTCTGGAAAAAGAGTTTTTCCATGGCGAGCGCCTCGGGATGAGTGCGCTTGATAATATAGTCCATATCCTCGTAAATCTCCTGCAGGCGCCTGCCGAAAGGAGTGTCCTTGTCAGTGGTTATCGCACCGAAATCGACTATCGAGAATTTGCCCTTTTCATAGTCAAGAATACCCCAGCCGACAATGGCGTATCCGGGGTCAACACCGAGAACTCTCAAAACTTCCCTCCTGTTTTTTCAAACAAATATATAAAAAATGTTGATTTTCGTACAAGTCACGTGATATTGTTAGTGTATCATACATTTTAGGGTGAGATTATGGACAGACGCGTAAAAAAGACACAGGCGGCCATCCGCAAGGCTTTCACTGAACTTATCCGTGAAAAGGGCGATGTAAACGCCATAACAATCAAAGAAATCGTTGACAGGGCAGATATCTCCAGGAGCACCTTCTACACCCACTACTCCGACATTTTCGAGCTCACTGAAGACATCAGCAATATGTTTGCGGATGACATTGCAAGCATCGTAATCGAGACACATAAAAGCATGTCCGGAGCCGACTCGTACCGCAAGGTCTATGAGGGCGTCCTGACATATCTCTACGACCAGGGTCCCCTCGCCAAGACCATCCTCGTTGATATGAGAAACACCCATATCATCAACAGCGTGCTCGGAATTATGCGTGACTGGGCGAATTACGACTTCAACTACTCTGTCAGCGAGATGTCGGAAATAATCGCGAAGTCAATCGAGACCTGCGCGGCATTCTTCTCCGAGAAATGATACATCTCATTTTACCACAAGATGCAGATTAAATAAATAAAAAGCGACCTTGAAACCAAGGTCGCTCTTTTTATTTGCATCAGAACAGGAAGTTCGCGAGCAGGCGTACATCTTTGACCGCCTGAATTCTGTCAGCGCGCTCAAGATTCGGAATCGGAGCTTCTACCCAGTCGCAGTCGAGGTTCTGAGCTGCGAGTTCGGGAATTGTGTAGAGTCCGTCATGATAAGCATCAAAGTGCGGCTCTGTAGGATCACCGATAGCGGCCTTGGCCACCTTGATGACATACTTACGCAGAGCGCCTACGCCTATAATCGGGAGATACTTGAGGTCAGCCTGGCCGGGAAGTGTCGGCATCATTGATGCGGCAACACGTACTGCAAGGTTGTTTACCTCACCGCAGCCGCGGATCCAGAAGAATCCGCCGAGTGAAGCGACATCTTTTGCGGGTGATGAGCACTCGCCGCAGACGAGTTTCATGCCGGGCAGAGCCTTGAGTTCCTCAAGGGAGTAGGCCTTGCCGTCCTCACCAATCCAGTAGGGCTTTCCTTCATACTCGGCACCGGGGCCTACTATGACGGAGAGAGCTCTGTTCTTGTTGAGCGGATAAGTGTAGGAAGCATACATGACCTCGAAGGTTGTACCGAGCGAGGCGATACATCCGCCTGCGCAGGTTGCCTCCATAGCCTCAACAAAAGCATGGTCATTGCCGGTGAGCTTTTCAAGCTTCGGCGCACGGCTGTTTGTATGGCCGACGTAAAGCTTGACATTGGGCCAGTTCTTATGGAATCTTTCACTGAGAAGTGTAGGTTCAGCGGGACGGAAATTGACAATCTTTTTCTTGCCGACTACCTTTACATCGGGGTCGCCGAATCCGCGCTTGCCGGCCTCTATGAGAAGCTTGTTCTTTGTCGGATCAAAGCCCATCATCTCGGTAACTACGCGGTCAACCTCAACAGAGTTTGTACCTGTTACTATGGTGCTCATAAGTACCGGATCGTTCGGTCCGGGAGTATTGCCTTCACCGCCGATGATACCGTCAACGACG
>CAMYWC010000126.1:0-3177 GCA_947302545.1 uncultured Clostridia bacterium
TGAGCGCTGCGCTTGAAGGTCTTACAAGACCCGACGGCACACGTCCGCTGCTGATTGCAGTAACGCAGCTCACTTCCACTGATGAAGCGACCATGAAAAAAGATCTTCTCATTGAGAAGAATATGGAATCCGTAGTTACGCATTATGCCATGAATGCCGAGCGTGCCGGACTTGACGGCGTGGTCTGCTCACCGACAGAGGCCTCATATGTCCACGATTTATGCGGTGATTCTTTCCTGACAGTCACACCCGGCGTCAGATTTGCCGACAGTGAAGCAGGCGACCAGAAGAGAGTGATGACGCCTGCCGAGGCTGCGAAAAACGGCTCCGACTACATTGTCGTCGGAAGGCCGATTACAGAGGCCGCTGATCCCGTAGCGGCGTACAGACGTTGTGTGCGTGAATTCTTAAATCAAGGAGAAAGCAATGGCTGATTTCAATGAAATATCCACACTTATAGCCAAAGACCTGCTGTCCATAAAAGCTGTATTCTTCCGTCCCGAAGAGCCCTTTACCTGGGCCTCGGGAATAAAAAGTCCCGTCTACTGCGACAACAGACTCACTCTTACGGCTCCCGATGTCAGACTGGATGTCGAGACATCACTTCAGAAGGTTATAGAGGAGAAATATCCCGATGTCGAAGTTCTTATGGGCACCTCAACCGCGGGCATTGCTCATGCCGCGATAGTCGGACACCTTATGAACCTGCCGATGGGATATGTCCGTTCAGGTGCAAAGGACCACGGCAGACAAAATCAGATAGAGGGACGTCTTGAGAAGGGACAGAAGGTAGTAATTGTTGAAGATCTCATCTCCACGGGCGGCTCCGTCATAGAGGTCGCAAATGTCCTGAGAGAGGCCGGAGCGGAGGTTCTGGGCATTGTCTCTATCTTCACTTACGGAATGAAAAAAGGCCTTTCAAGGCTCTCTGAGGCGAATTTAACCAATACTTCTCTTACAAACTTCGACGCGATTGCGAAAATCGCCGCCGAAGAGGGATATATTAAGCACGAAGACATAGAAAAACTGCTGAAATTCAGGGATAATCCGTCGGATGAATCCTGGATTAAAGGATGAGATGATGAAAAAAGATTTAATCGATATCACAGATCTTACAACTGAAGAGATTGATGAGCTGATAGCAGTTGCGGAAGACATACTAAAGACCCCCGAAAAGTATTCGGAGGTCATGAGGCATCGTAAGATTGCCACACTGTTTTATGAGCCGTCAACGCGTACGCGCTTTTCCTTTGAGTCCGCCATGCTGGACCTGGGCGGAAGCGTAATCGGTTTCTCTTCGCCGACCGAGTGCTCGGTCAGCAAGGGAGAATCCGTCGCTGACACCGCCCGCACGGCGGCCTGCTTTGCAGACGTAATCGCCATGCGGCATTTCAAGGACGGCGCTGCCTTTGTCGCCGCATCAAATGTCGATATACCCGTCATCAATGCAGGTGACGGCGGACAGATGCATCCCACACAGACCCTGACCGACCTCTTTACCATTCACATGGAAAAGGGCGGTTTCGACAACCTTACGATCGGTCTCTGCGGCGACCTTAAATACGGCAGGACCGTTCATTCCCTGATTGCCGCCATGGCGCGTTATAAAGGAGTTAAGTTTATCCTCATCTCTCCGGAAGAACTCAAAATTCCGGAGGCCGTAAAAACGGATATTCTCGAAGCGCAGAACCTTGACTATGTTGAAACCGACAATCTCGAAGAAGTTATGCCGCAGCTCGACGTGCTCTATATGACCCGCGTGCAGCGGGAACGCTTCCGTGACCAGGCGAGTTATGAGAGACTTCGCGATGTCTACATCCTCGACAATAAAAAGCTTGAGTCGGCCAAACCGGACATGTGCATTCTGCACCCGCTTCCGCGCGTCAATGAGATTGCAGTTGAAGTTGATGAGGACCCCAGGGCCGCTTATTTCCGTCAGGTAAGAAACGGTAAATTTGTCAGGATGGCCCTGATTATGAAGCTCATCGCAGCATATGATTCGGCAAAAGAAAAAGGGGAGACCCTCGAAAAGCCTTCACAGGACAATGCAGAGGAGTTCCCGAAGAACATACTGAGATGCGGTAACTCACGCTGTATCTCCGGCATCGAACAGGGCCTGAAGCCTCTGTTTAAAAAGACGGATTCCGGATACAGATGTATTTATTGTGATACAAAAGGAACACGTAACGGATGAATTATCTGCTTATCGAAAACCTTACAGTCTTCATATTTGCAGCAGCGGGCTTTTTTTACGGCGCATTTCGTTATCTGCGCCCGAAAAAGCCCCTTTATGCCTCTATGATTGTCATGGGGGTAGGCTGTGTCATGCTTGCAAGACTGTTTCAGTGCCTCTATCTGCTTTCCGGACATCTGATTACCGTCAGTTTCCAGATAGGCGTCATGGGTAATTCGGCTGCCTTCGCGTTCTTCTTCGCATCAAATTTCGGTCAGATAGACTCGCTCGTTGATGACGGGGGACCGGAGTTCAGAAAGTACAGGCGCATTGCCGCTGCGGCACCGATTTCAATAGTGCTGCTCTTTGTTCTCATTTTCCTGAGCCCCGCGGTTTTGCGTTTCAAACTATCCTGTCTTTTCCCGCTTTTTGTTATATCCTCTGCGAGTTATTTCCATCTGAAACATATATTCATACCGGATGTACATTACGGTGTCGTAAACTGCCTGCGTCCTTACAACTGTCTCGCGCTCCTGATGGCCATTTGCAGGATTGCTGAACTCACTTCTATGGCCTGGGGTTCAAAGACGCTTGTACTGCTGTTCGGCTCTTTGCTTTCACTGTGTGTATTCTCCATAGTTCCGGCAATGGACAGGGGGGTGAAGCGATGGACGGCTTAGCTTCAAACAAAAAGCTGATTTACCCCGCATTCTTCCTTGCAGGCGTTCTGGTATGTATGATTTCCTTCTTCATAACGCCGCTGCTCATCATGATTTACAGAGCGGACCAGGTCTTCATCGACACTAATATTTCACCCATAGTCGAGGAGTTCCTGAAAGGCGTACCGATTCTGCTGTTTGCTCTGTTCGTCACTGATAAGAGAGACACGCTGATATGGCTTTCTCTGACTGTGGGACTCGGCTTTTCCGTACTCGAAAACTTCTTTATGATATATGCCGACACTGCCCCGGTCACTCTTCTCTGGGCGGTTACAAGGGGAGCAG